>JBDSZF010000207.1:0-4545 GCA_039925285.1 Polaromonas sp. | reverse complement strand
GAGCGCGAGTTTTACCTGCGCCAGGCCATTCGCGAGCAGTGGAGCAAGCGCGAGCTGGAGCGCCAGTTCAAGACCGCGCTGTTCGAGCGCACCATGCTCCACCCGGTAAAAGTGACACCGCTGGTGTCACAAACTCATCCCGACGCCCTGAGCGTGTTCAAGGACCGCTACCTGGTCGAATTTTTGGATCTGCCCCAAGTCCATTTAGAAGCTGATTTGCACCAGGGCTTGCTGCGGCAGCTCAGGAATTTCCTGATTGAGCTGGGCCGTGACTTCTGCTTTGTGGGCAGCCAATATCCGCTGCAGGTGGGCGGGCGGGACTTTGCGCTGGACCTGCTGTTTTTCCATCGCGGGCTCAATTGCCTGGTGGCCATTGAACTGAAAGTCGGGCGCTTCGAGCCCGAATACCTGGGCAAGCTGAGTTTTTACCTCGAAGCCCTGGACCGCGATGTGAAAAAGCCGCACGAACAAGCTGCCATCGGCGTGCTGCTGTGCGCCAGCAAGGATGAAGAAGTGGTGGAATACGCGCTCAGCCGCAGCCTGTCCCCGGCGCTGATCGCCGCCTACCAGACGCAACTGCCCGACAAGGCGCTGCTGCAGGCCAAGCTGCACGAGCTGTATGCGCAAAATGCGGCGGCTGATATGGCTGAAGGCTTGAGTAGCCAGGCTTCTTCATGAAGCCGTATCCGTTTTCAACCGATGCAGCGCCCGGCCCATCACACCGCCTGCTGGCATGACACCGACCTGGACAAGCCGCGCCATTTGGCGAAAAGCCTGACGGTGGAGCATGGCGGGTCAGGGCGGGTCAGGGCGGGACTTGCCCTTTTCGCAGCCACTGGCGCTGGTATTTGAAAGCGCTTGGGCGTTGGCGTGCCGGCTTCAGGCACACTGGCCCCCCTTCAAAAGATATTCCCCGGTTTTCATCCATGCTCCGTACCCTGGTTTTCTCCCTGACGGTGCTCGTCAGCACATCCGCCCTGGCAGACACCGCCTGTCCCCAGCACTTTGCCGCCGGCCAGCCGCCTGTCGTCACCAACCCGAAGCTCCAGCCGCGCACGCAGGAGCTCTGCTTCAGGGCCTTTGCGGTGTTGCATTCGGGCCTGACGCGAACGCCGCTGTATGCGGCCGAGCACCTGACCCGCAAAAACATGAAAAACGCGGCCAAGTTGTCGCGCAAGGATTCCTTTCATGCCGAGGACGCCCTGCCGGAAAGCGACCGGGCCGAACTCAGCGATTACGAACGCTCGGGCTACGACCGAGGCCACATGGCGCCGAACGCCGACTTCGCGACCCGAAAAGCCCAGGCTGAGTCTTTTTCACTGGCCAACATGGTGCCCCAGGTGCATGAGAACAATGCGGGCGTCTGGGCCGGCATCGAGTCTGCGGCCCGGCAGCTGGCGAGCGCCGAAGGCGAGATTTATGTCATTTCCGGCCCGGCCTTCATCGGCGGCAATCTGAAGAAAGTCGGCAATGTCGTGGTGCCCACGCACATCTGGAAGGTGATCTACAGCCCGACGCAGCAGCGGGCCGGGGCCTATCTGGTCACCAACGACGACACCCGCGACTATGCTGTCGTCACGGTCGCTAAGCTGGAAAAGATGATTGGCGTCAGCCTGCTGCCCGGCCTGCCGCAACAAGTCCGCGATGCGGGCATGGCTCTGCCCAAGCCGGATTCCCGGCAAGACCGGAGAAGGAAAAGCAAGCCAGAGGATGAATTCACGCTGCGCGATCTGGCCAGTCTGGTCATCGACGCCATCCAGCGAGCCGGCAAACACTAAGTAAGGAAACGCCATGAAGCATTTCAAACCCTATGCCAACGAGAGCGACGTCATCCGCATCGGTGCGCTGGAAATTGAAAACCGGACAGACCGCATCTCGCTCACAGGGGATGTGGTGCTCACCCGGGACAAGGCCGGCCTGGTCCTGGCCAAAGAGCTGAAGGCGCTGCTTGACCGGGTGGTCAGGGCGCTGGAGGATGAACAGCCGCTTCCCGAGGCGGTCGTGCTCAAGCCCGCCCGAGAGGTCAAGAATCCTTTTTCCTGACTTTGCCGCCTATTGCATAAACCCGATCCGGCCTTTGCTGGCCGCGCTGCGCGGCAGGTCATCGACCTGCAGCATGCCCCGGCCTGACAGCCGCGCGTTGCCGAAAGCCGCCATCAGGGCCCGGCGCATTTCCCGCGGCACCAGCGTGGCCAGCTGGTCGAGCAAGTCGTCGGGCGGCACGTCATCAAAGCGCGAACCCCAGTCGTGGCTGGAGCGGATCGACTGATACAGGCGCAGGGCGATGTGCCGCGCCTGGCTGGGCGTGAGCGGCTGGATCTCGAACACATTCATGCGGTTCAGGATCGGGTTGGGGATGCCGCGCGCATCATTGGCCGTCGTGATCCACAGGACCTGGCTCGCATCGATGGGAACTTCAGCAAACTCGTCCACGAACGAGGAGGCCGTGTCGTGTTCGAGCAGGCTGTACAGCGAGCCCAGCGGGTCGTACTGGGCGTCGCTGGAGGCCTTGTCAATCTCATCGATCACGATCACCGGGTTGGCGTACCGGCCGTCCACCAGCGATTCGAACACCTTGCCCGGCTTGGCCCCCTTCCACTGCGACGCAGAGCCCGACAGCAGCCAGCCGGCGGTGAGAGAGCCCATGGACACCAGGTTCATTCCGGTGCCGATCAGGTCGGCCACCTGCCGGGCGAAATGCGTCTTGCCGATGCCGGGCTTGCCCAGCAGCAGCATGGGCGTGACCTCCAGGCCATCCGCGCTGTCGTGGCTCAGGGCCACATGGCGCCGCACATCGTCGAGCACGTCGGTGAAGTTGGGCAGCGCGTCATAGAGAGGCGCCATTTCGGGAATGCCGCTGGGCTTCATCTGAAAGCGGTCCGGGCCGCGCTCCAGCATGCGCTCGTAGGTGCTGCGCAAGCTGTCGTGCTCGCGTGGCTCGCTGTTCTGCAGCTTGTCGAGCTTGCGTTCGACATCGGCGAGCTGGTACACACTTCGCACCTTGGCGACGGGGAGCGTGAAGGTGGGCGCCTGGGAAACGATTTGGGTGGATTCCATCGAGCACTCCTTGTGGTTGAGCAGCGTGGAGTTCATTCAAACACAACTTTGCGTTTTTCACCTCAAGGCGTTTACAACACTCGGACAAATCGAACGGTTACTCAGTGTGCCGTTGAACCGGGCATTCAGGCTGTCAGCGTGGGGACGCCCCGCGCAATTTGAGCCAGGAATCCATGGCGCGCCGCCTGACGCGGGGCGCTTGCAGGCGGCTCGCGCCATGGGGAAGTAGCGGCGCCGTCAAGCCTGCACGATGATGGGGAAACTTGCCCGCAGACCGTCGGCCCCGGGCGTGAACGGCACGGTCAGCGCGGCACGCTCGTCCTGGTTCAGGCGCCGCCAGAGGAAGTCGCTTGCATTGCCCGCATCGCCTGCCACATACAGCTGGGTGGTCAGCAACTCCCTGCGGTCTAGCTTCACCTTGACATGGATGTGCGGTGTGCGCCCGCTGTAGGGCGCTGGCCTCAAGGTGCGAAAGCGGTAACGTCCGTCCGGCCCCACGGTCACGCGGCCAAAGCCCTGGAAGGCCGGATCGGCCTGGCCGCCGTCGCCGGGATGATGGTAATGGCCCGCATGGTCGCACTGCCAGATTTCCACCACAGCGCCCGACATCGGCGTGCCCGCTGTGTCCACCACCGTGCCTTCAACCCAGGCAGGCAAGCCGTGCTGGTAGCGCATGGGGCCGTTGCGCAGCAGGTCAAAGTCGCTGTCGGCAGGCAGGGATACGGGGTAGAACGGCCCTTCGGTCTGGCTGGGTGTCGGTTGCAGTGGACGCCCCTGCGCCCAGGCGGGGCTGAGCCAGGTAGGCGCGGCCGTGGCAGCCAGGACAGATGCGCCGGTAGCCAGCAGCGTGCGGCGGGTGGCTGCTGGCTGGGAGTCGCGCGCTTGGGTGGGGCGGGGCATGGCGGTCTCCTCTCGGTAGCCAAAATGGTAATTTAACCGTTTGCGCCCCATCTTGCCAGGCAATCGACCTACGCCAATGGGCGCCACCCGTTCCATCAGCGCTGCCCCAAGTCTGGCTGCAGGCTAAGCCTAAACGCGAACAGGACGTGCGTGAGCCAGCCGTCCGGAGGCTTGCGGTTCAGCCGTTGGGGCTTGCTTTTACGGCCACAAATCCGATTTCTTCCTGGGTGAGGGGTTCGGCAGCGCGGCGCAGCTGGTCGAGCACGGCGACGTTGGCCTCCGATGCATCGCCGCGCCGCGCCAGCAGGCGTTCGCGCAGCACATGCGGCGGCGCGTCGCAGTCAATGATGGAAAACGGCACATCAAGTTCACGCGCCAGCGCCAGCGCCTGCGTGCGTTCGGCGCGGCGCAGAAATGCCGCGTCGAGGATCACCGGGTAGCCTGCCTGCAGCGCCAGCCGTGCTGCCCTGAACAGATGGGCGTAGGTTCGCGCGCTCGTTTCCTGGTTGTACAGGTCAAGCCCCCTGGCGCGTGAATCCTCCAGCATCCCGAGGCCGAACAGGCGCTTGCGCTCCACGTCCGAGCGCA
>JBDSZF010000206.1:0-23258 GCA_039925285.1 Polaromonas sp. | reverse complement strand
TTTTGGCCATAGACCCGAGTTTCTGGAAATTCTGCAAGGCATCCAGGTTTCCTTGCTGCACATAGCCGCCGATAGTCTGGTCAAACTCAAGCGCCCAATCGTAAGCCTGACTGCCCGTGGCACCGCGCTGCATCTGGCGCAGGTTATGCACAATGTTGCCGCTGGCCACGATCAGCACACCCCGGTCACGCAGGGTTTTCAGTTGCTTTGCCAGTGCATAGTGATCTTCAGGTGCACGCCCATAGTCCATGCTGAGCTGGATCACCGGAATATCCGCCTCGGGAAACATCGGTTTGAGCACCGACCAGGCACCGTGATCCAGGCCCCACTCGCTGACATCCAGCCCCAGCGGCTTGGCACTCCTCTGCCGGACCAGCAGGCTGATCGCCTGAGCTGCAGCTGGATCGCCGGGCGCGGGGTACTGCTGGTCAAACAGTTCCTGGGGAAAGCCGCCAAAATCATGAATGGTTTTGGGCTGTTGCATGGCGGTAAGCCACCAGCCATCAGTCAGCCAGTGCGCCGAAATACACAAAATCAGTTGCGGCCGCGGTTGTTTTGTGCCAAATTGAGCGCCCAGCGCCTGCCAACTGCGCCGGTATTCATTGTCGCCAATGGCATTCATTGGACTGCCATGCCCCATGAACAACACGGGCATTCTGTCGGATTTTTTCAGGGCTGATAACTGATCAAGCGCAGCGGCGTCAGGTGTGGTAACCATCATCTATCCTGTCATGGAGGGGGTAGGAAAAGTTTTGCTTAATACAAGCAGCACTGGATTGTCGACTTCTTTGGTGCACTGGTCCTGCAGAGGTAATCGCAGTTTTCCGATGGCGGAATGTCAACAATAGTGCAAACTATCTTTTTGGACATACCATAGGAATGAGTAGATCGAGCATATCTTTTGCCTAGAAGTGGGTAGGGTATAAGCTGAAAATATGTAAGGAAACGTAATAAATTGGCAATTATCATTGGTTACCCAAACCTTCTGCCTATTATGTTGCACTGCAACATATTTCGTTTTAAAAAAATTTTCACCACAAAGGTTCGTTCTCATGCTGTACCAACTCTATGAAACCCAGCGTACGCTGATGGAGCCGTTTGTTGACTTTGCCCAGGCGGCTGCAAAACTTTATAGCGGCTCCTTGTCGCCCATCGGCAAAACCCCACTGGCACAGCGCATGTCTGCAGGCTACAGCCTGATGTACCGGCTTGGCAAAGACTACGAAAAACCATCCTTTGACATTCACAAGGTCGATGTCGATGAAGAAGGCATCAGTCTGGCCATTCATGAACGCGTGGAGGTCGACAAACCTTTTTGCGAGTTGCGTCGTTTCAAACGCTTTACCGATGACCCGGCCACCCTGACTCAACTCAAGGGCCAGCCTGCGGTACTGATTGTGGCCCCCTTGTCTGGCCACTATGCCACCTTGCTGCGCGACACCGTCAAAACCATGCTGAAGGACCACAAGGTCTATATCACCGACTGGAAAAATGCACGCAATGTTCCGCTGTCCGACGGCATCTTCCGCCTTGACGACTATGTCAACTATGTGCAGGAGTTCATTCGTCACCTGCAAGGCAAGTATGGCAACTGCCACGTCATCAGCGTATGCCAACCCACCGTTCCGGTGTTTGCCGCCATTTCGTTGATGGCCTCGCGTGGGGAAACCACGCCGCTGTCGATGGTCATGATGGGTGGACCGATTGATGCCCGCCTCTCTGTAACGGCCGTCAACAACCTGGCAACCACAAAACCCTATGAGTGGTTTGAAAACAATGTGATCTACCCTGTTCCAAGCAGCTTCCCGGGCAAGGGTCGGCGCGTTTATCCTGGATTTTTGCAGCATACCGGTTTCGTGGCCATGAACCCCGACCGTCATGCCAGCAGCCACTACGACTACTTCAAGAACCTGATCAAGGGCGACGACGCCAGCACTGAAGCACACCGCAAGTTCTACGACGAGTACAACGCCGTTCTCGACATGGACGCTGCATACTACCTTGACACCATCAAAACCGTGTTTCAGGAGTTCAAACTGGTCAAAGGCACGTGGGACGTGATGTCAGCCGAAGGCAAGCTCGAACGAGTGAAACCGGGCGACATCAAGACCACCGCCGTCATGACCGTAGAAGGTGAGCTTGACGACATTTCAGGCAGCGGGCAAACCCGTGCGGCTCTGGATATGTGCAGCGGCGTAGCGGAAGGACAAAAAATGCATCTGGAAGCCGAAGGTGCCGGCCATTACGGCATCTTCAGCGGTCAGCGCTGGCAGGGTATCGTCTATCCCGCCGTCAAATCCTTCATTCTTGAGCACAACAAGTTCCTGACCGAACCGGCGCAAGTGCCAGCCGCGACAAACAAGGCCGCAAAAGCAGCCAAGGTAACGCCCCCTGTGACAGTTGAAGCGGCAGAAAAGCCACGTGCAACGGCAAAGCCGGCAAAAAAACCGGCGGCTGTCACTGTGGCAGAACCGGTCGCCAAACCGGCCCTTGTTGTTGCAGCAGCCCATCCCCTCGCCAAGCCAGAGCCAGCCCCTGCGGTCAAACAGGCAGAGGAACCCGTGCCAGTTGCTGAAGCGACACCGGCTGTAAAACCAATTCTCGTGGCGGTGAAAAATCCGGCAATCGAATCAGCACCCGCCGATGTGAGTACCCCGCTAGCGCAAGTGGTGACAGCAGCGCCAGCAGCCCCCGCCGCGGCGCCAGCGCCTGAAGCTGCATCGACGCCACTGCCGCCTGAAAAGTCAGCAGCCTGAGAAAAGCCTGGCGCTGCCCGAAAAAGGCGGCGTCAGGCGAAATAGGCGTGCCAGGTGGCAGAATAGGCTCGTGAAATTATTCCCCCAAAGCTCCCTTTTTGACCGCATCAATGCGGCATTGCCCCAAACCCAGTGCACGCGTTGCGGTTATGCGGATTGCGCCGCTTACGCGCAAGCCCTTACCTCGGGTCAAGCATCCATCAATCAGTGCCCACCGGGCGGCATTGAAGGCGTCGAGCGTCTTTCACGAATCACCGGCTTGCCGGCGCAGCCGCTGAATCCCCTCAATGGTTTTGAAGGTCCGCGTGCCGTGGCCATCATCGACGAAGCCTGGTGCATCGGCTGCACCCTGTGCATCAAGGCCTGCCCTACCGATGCCATCCTTGGAAGCCACAAACTGATGCACACAGTGATCGAGCCCTACTGCACGGGCTGCGAGTTGTGTGTGCCGGTTTGTCCTGTCGATTGCATCAGCCTGGAAAATGTCACAGGCATGCGAACCGGCTGGAGCGCCTGGTCAGAGCAGGAGGCCGAAATCGCCCGCAATCGCTATGAGTTTCATAGCAATCAACTCAGGCATTCAAAATTTCAAAGCACTGAACTGCACGAGAAATCGCAGAATCCTGGTCAAGCAGAAAAATCCCAGCCCGTTGAATCAGCCGCACAGCCAGCGGAAAACGCCGCCGTAGCGGATCGAAAACGAGCGGTGATTGAAGCCGCGCTGGCCCGCGCCCGGGCACAACGCGAGACAAAAACGGCTTTTTAGCAGGCTGTTTGTGCGCAGAACGCACTGACCACTTCGGGTGGCGCCTGCACCAGTTCGATCAATACGCCCTCGCCTGCAATCGGGAACTCTTCGTTCGACTTGGGATGCAGAAAGCAGATATCAAAACCCGCCGCACCTTTGCGAATGCCGCCTGGTGCAAAACGAACGCCTTGGGCCGTCAGCCATTCCACCGCCTTGGGCAGGTCGTCAATCCACAAGCCCACATGGTTGAGCGGTGTGGTGTGGACGGCGGGTTTTTTTTCAATATCCACGGGCTGCATCAAGTCAACCTCGACCTTGAACGGGCCGCTGCCGATGGCACAGATGTCTTCGTCCACGTTCTCGCGTTCGCTCACGAAATTGCCGGTCACCTCAAGACCCAGCATATCGACCCACAAGGTGCGCAGGCGGTCCTTGCTGGTTGCGCCAATGGCGATTTGCTGAATGCCCAGCACCTTGAAAGGCCGGCTCATCATGCGAACTCCACAATCGGCTGGTCCACGCTCAGCGACTCGCCCTTGGCTGCAAGCACCTTGCCGACCACGCCATCAGCGACGGCGAACAGCACGTTTTCCATCTTCATGGCTTCAATCACTGCCACGCGCTCACCGGCCTGGACTTTTTGACCCGGCAGCACCGCCACCTCGACCAGCAGGCCTGGCATGGGCGACAGCACAAAGCGGCTCATGTCCGGCGGCGCCTTGTAAGGCATCAGGGTATGGAGCTGGGCCGCGCGCGGCGACAACACCAAAGAGTCGAACTGCGTGCCATTGTGGGCAATGCGAACGGCCAGAGGATTCCGGCCCACTCCACGTTCGACCTGGGCAGCAAAAAGCTGGCCATTGACCGTGCCGCGAATGCGGGCCCCCCCGAGATGCCAGCGGCTACATATTTCATAGCGCTTACCAGCCGTTTCTATTGCGCTTGAGCCCGATTCAGCATCGAAATCCCGCACCAGAACCGATTCGTGAATGTTCTGCCCGTTCTCACCCAGGCCAATGACGACAAACTCTTCGCCGACCGTCACACCGTGACCCGGCAACTGGCCGCTGATGCCTGCGGCGCGGCCCAGCAGGCGACGGTTCACATAGGCGGCCAGCGCCACCAGAAAACCTCCATCGTCATGCGGCACGTCTTCGGCACGGAAACCCTGGGCATAGTTTTCGGCAATAAAGCCGGTGTTGAAGTCACCCGCGACAAATTTGGGGTGTGCCAGCAAAGCCGCCTGAAACGGGATGTTGCTGCTGACGCCACGAATCACAAAGCTGTTCAGGGCCTCGCGCATTTTGGCAATCGCGTCATTCCGATCCGTTCCATGAACGATAAGCTTGGCAATCATCGAATCGTAAAACATCGGAATCTCGCCGCCGTCCTGCACGCCGGTATCGACCCTGACGCCAAACAGCTGTGCTGTCTCCGCCGCAAACATGCTTTGCCGGGGCGGCTGAAAGCGCACCAGCCGGCCGGTACTGGGCAAAAACCCGCGGAACGGATCTTCGGCATTGATGCGGCATTCGATAGCCCAGCCGTCGCGCTTGACCTGATCTTGCGTGAGCGGCAGTTTTTCGCCCGCCGCCACGCGAATCATCAGTTCCACCAGATCCAGCCCGGTGATGCATTCCGTCACCGGATGCTCGACCTGCAGGCGGGTGTTCATTTCGAGGAAATAAAAGCTCTGGTCCTTGCCGACGACAAATTCGACGGTGCCGGCTGACTGGTAGTTGACCGCCTTGGCCAGTTGCACAGCCTGCTCGCCCATCGCCTTGCGGGTTTCGTCGCTGATGAAAGGCGATGGCGCTTCCTCGATCACCTTCTGGTGACGGCGCTGGATCGAGCATTCACGTTCATTCAGGTAGATGACATTGCCATGGCTGTCGCCGATCAGCTGGATCTCGATGTGCCGTGGTTCCTCGACAAACTTTTCGATGAACACCCGGTCGTCGCCAAAGCTGTTGCGTGCTTCGTTACGGCAGCTGGTGAATCCCTCAAACGCTTCCTTGTCATTGAAGGCCACCCGCAGGCCCTTGCCACCGCCGCCGGCGCTGGCCTTGATCATGACCGGATAACCGATGCCCTTGGCAATTTCGACCGCTTTTTCAGCCGTTTCAATCGCGTCATTGACACCGGGAATGCAGTTCACGCCGGCCGCACCGGCCAGTTTCTTGGACTCGATCTTGTCGCCCATGGCGGCGATGGAGTAGTGCTTGGGGCCAATGAAGATGATGCCCTCTTCTTCCACCCGCTTGGCAAAGCCGGAGTTTTCGCTCAGGAAACCATAACCTGGGTGAACCGCCTGTGCACCGGTCTGCTTGCAGGCCGCAATGATTTTTTCGGCCTGCAGGTAGCTGTCGCGGCTGGGCGCCGGGCCGATGTTGACGGCTTCGTCCGCCAGTTCCACATGGCGCGCATCCTTGTCGGCATCGGAATACACCGCCACTGTCTTGATGCCCATCTTGCGGGCGGTGAGAATGACGCGGCAGGCGATCTCGCCCCGGTTTGCAATCAGAATTTTGGTAAACATAGTGTGTTTTTCCTCGGGCGCTTACAGCGGAATGTTGCCGTGCTTGCGCCACGGATTTTCGAGTTTCTTGTCTTTGAGCATCACCAGCGAGCGACAGATGCGCTTGCGGGTTTCGTGCGGCAGGATCACGTCGTCGATAAAGCCGCGTGCGCCCGCCACGAACGGGTTCGCAAAACGGGCCTTGTACTCGGCTTCCTTGGCGGCGAGCTTGACCGGATCGCCCTTGTCCTCGCGGAAAATGATCTCCACCGCGCCCTTGGCGCCCATCACGGCAATCTCGGCATTCGGCCAGGCAAAGTTGACGTCGCCACGCAGGTGCTTGGAGCTCATCACGTCATAAGCGCCGCCGTAGGCCTTGCGCGTGATCACGGTGATCTTCGGCACGGTGCATTCGGCATAGGCGTAGAGCAGCTTGGCGCCGTGCTTGATGATGCCGCCGTACTCCTGCGCGGTGCCGGGCATGAAACCGGGCACATCGACAAAGGTGATCACCGGAATATTGAAGGCATCGCAAAAGCGCACAAACCGTGCCGCCTTGATGGAACTCTTGATGTCCAAGCAACCGGCCAGCACCAGCGGCTGGTTCGCGACGATGCCGACCGACTGGCCTTCCATGCGCGCAAAGCCGATGATGATGTTCTTGGCGTACTCGGGCTGAATCTCGAAGAAGTCTCCATCGTCCACGGTCTTGGCGATCAGCTCCTTCATGTCGTAGGGCTTGTTCGGATTCTCGGGCACCAGCGTGTCCAGGCTCAGGTCCATGCGGCCGGCCGGGTCGGCGCTGGGACGCACCGGTGCTTTTTCGCGGTTGTTCAGCGGCAGGTAGTTGTAGAGCCGGCGCAGCATCAGGAGCGCCTCCACATCGTTCTCGAAGGCCAGGTCGGCCACGCCACTCTTGGTGGTGTGGCTGATGGCGCCGCCCAGTTCCTCGGCCGTCACTTCCTCGTGCGTCACGGTCTTGACCACTTCGGGGCCGGTCACGAACATGTAGGAGCTGTCCTTGACCATGAAGATGAAGTCCGTCATGGCGGGCGAATACACGGCGCCGCCGGCCGATGGCCCCATGATCATGCTGATCTGCGGAATCACGCCGCTGGCCATCACATTGCGCTGGAACACGTCGGCATAACCGCCCAGCGATGCCACACCCTCCTGGATACGGGCGCCGCCCGAGTCGTTCAGGCCAATTACCGGGGCGCCGACCTTCATGGCCTGGTCCATCACCTTGCAGATTTTTTCGGCATGGGCTTCGGACAACGCACCGCCAAACACGGTGAAATCCTGGCTGAAGACAAACACCAGACGGCCGTTGATCATGCCGTAGCCGGTCACCACGCCGTCGCCCGGAATCTTGTTGTCCTGCATGCCGAAGTCGCTGCAGCGGTGTTCGACAAACATGTCCCATTCCTCGAACGTGCCTTCATCGAGCAGCAACTCCAGCCGTTCGCGGGCCGTCAGCTTGCCTTTGCCATGTTGTGCATCAATGCGCTTTTGGCCACCGCCCAAGCGGGCCGCAGCGCGCTTTTTTTCAAGTTGTTCAAGAATTTCCTGCATGGTTTGCTTTCTTTCTGCTCTTTGTAATGCTATTTATTGAATAGCTGCTTGCACCCGCTGTGTATGGGTTGCAAGCAGATTTCGTGCTGCTGTTGAGGCCGGAAGCCGTCCACTCGCCACCTGGGTAAGGAGCGTTGGCAGCAAGGCACTGACCGCCGGATCTTGCCGGAATGCCTGCTTCAGCCCCGCATCAATGCGTTCCCACATCCAGGCCAGCGACTGCTGCTGGCGACGATCGGCCAGCCTGCCGTTGGCGGTTTGCAGGGTTTTGAACTGCGTCACCGCTGCCCAGAAGGCATCCAACCCTTTGTTGTGCAGCGCGCTGAGCTGGAGCACCTGGGGATGCCACTGTTGGTCAAAATCGGCGGCCTGAGCCGCACCCATGGCGTTGTTGACCAGACCAAACAGGCGCATGGCGGACTTGATCTGTGCCTCGGCGCGCATGGCAGCATTGGCATCAATATCGGCCTTGTTGATGACGACCAGATCGGCCAGTTCCATCACGCCTTTTTTGATCGCCTGCAAATCGTCGCCGGCGTTGGGCAACTGCATGACCACGAACATGTCGCTCATGTTGGCCACGGCAGTTTCGCTCTGGCCCACGCCGACAGTCTCGACAATCACCACGTCGTATGCGGCCGCTTCGCAGACCAGCATGGCTTCGCGCGTTTTTTCGGCAACGCCGCCGAGGGTGCCGCTGGAAGGGCTGGGGCGGATGTAGGCGCGCTCGTGGACCGAGAGCTGTTCCATACGGGTTTTGTCACCCAGGATGGAGCCGCCCGAGACGGTGGATGACGGGTCAATGGTGAGCACCGCCACGCGGTGGCCCTGCGCTATCAGGTACAGGCCCAGCACTTCAATAAAGGTCGATTTACCGACCCCTGGCACGCCGCTGATGCCCAGCCGGAAAGCCTTGCCGGTATGCGGCAGCAACGATGTCAGCAGCTCGTCGCCCTGTGCGCGATGGTCGGCCCGGGTTGATTCGAGCAAAGTGATGGCTTTGGCAATGGCCCGGCGCTGGGCCTGCAAATCATCCCCAAGAATGCCCTGCAACAAACCCGCTGTTTTTCCTGCGCTTATGGTTGATCTCATGGCCTGATCTTGCAGCACTGTGATGGAGTCAGTTTGAATGGACTGAAGATTCAGGCGATGGCCTTCTTGATTTGCTCCAGCACATCCTTGGCGCTGGCCGGAATCGGCGTTCCGGGGCCATAGATGCCTTTCACGCCGGCTTCATAAAGCATCTCGTAGTCCTGCCGGGGAATCACGCCGCCGACGAACACGATGATGTCATCGGCGCCCTGCGCTTTCAATGCTTGGATAATGGCGGGCACCAAGGTCTTGTGGCCGGCAGCCAGGGTGCTCACACCAACGGCATGCACGTCATTTTCAATCGCCTGGCGCGCGCACTCTTCGGGCGTCTGGAACAGCGGCCCCATGTCCACATCAAAGCCCAAATCAGCGAAAGCGGTAGCCACGACTTTGGCACCCCGGTCATGGCCGTCCTGGCCGAGCTTGGAAATCATCACGCGGGGGCGACGGCCTTCGCTTTCGGCAAAGGCGTTGATCTCGGTCTTGAGGGTTTCCCAGCCTTCGGCCGAGTCATAGGCTGCAGCGTACACACCCGTCACCTTTTGAGTATCGGCACGGTGGCGTCCGTACACTTTTTCAAGTGCATCACTCACCTCGCCCACTGTAGCGCGCAGGCGCATGGCCTTGATGCACAGGTCCAGCAGGTTGCCATCGTTGTTCTCGGCTGCCGCCGTCAATGCGTCCAGCGCGTTCTGCACGGCTGCACTGTCGCGCGCGGCCTTGATGGCGTTAAGGCGTGCAATCTGCCCGTCGCGCACGGCCACGTTGTCAATGTCGCGGGTCTCGATGGCATCTTCGGTTTTCAGCTTGTATTTGTTGACACCGACGATCACGTCTTTGCCGCTGTCGATCCGGGCCTGCTTTTCAGCGGCCGCAGCTTCGATCTTGAGCTTGGCCCAGCCGCTGTCCACGGCTTTGGTCATGCCGCCCATGGCCTCGACTTCTTCAATGATGGCCCAGGCAGCGTCGGCCATGTCCTGAGTGAGTTTTTCCATCATGTAGCTGCCGGCCCAGGGGTCGATCACGCTGGTGATGTGGGTTTCTTCCTGGATGATGAGCTGGGTGTTGCGGGCAATGCGCGACGAAAACTCGGTGGGCAGCGCAATCGCTTCGTCAAAGCTGTTGGTGTGCAGGCTTTGCGTTCCGCCGAACACGGCCGCCATGGCTTCGATGGTGGTACGCACCACGTTGTTGTACGGGTCTTGCTCGGTCAGGCTCCAGCCGCTGGTCTGGCAATGGGTGCGCAGCATCAGGCTCTTGGGGTTCTTCGCGTCGAAGCCCTTCATGATGCGGCACCACAGCAGGCGTGCAGCGCGCATCTTGGCGACTTCAAGGTAAAAGTTCATGCCGATGGCCCAGAAAAAGCTCAGGCGCCCGGCAAAACCGTCAACGTCCAGGCCCTTGCCCAGTGCGGTTTTGACATATTCCTTGCCGTCCGCCAGCGTGAAGGCCAGTTCCAGCGCCTGGTTGGCGCCGGCTTCCTGCATGTGATAGCCGGAAATCGAGATCGAGTTGAACTTCGGCATGTTCTGGGCCGTGTACTCGATGATGTCGCCAATGATGCGGATGCTCGGTAGTGGCGGGTAGATATAGGTGTTGCGGACCATGAACTCCTTGAGGATGTCGTTCTGGATGGTTCCGCTCAATTGCTCCTGGCGCACGCCCTGCTCTTCGGCAGCGACCACATAGCCCGCCAGCACCGGCAGTACCGCGCCGTTCATCGTCATGGACACGCTGACCTTGTCGAGCGGAATCTGGTCGAACAGTATTTTCATGTCCTCGACGCTGTCAATCGCCACGCCAGCCTTGCCGACATCGCCTGTCACACGCGGATGGTCGCTGTCGTAGCCGCGGTGCGTGGCCAGGTCAAACGCCACCGACACGCCCTGCCCGCCGGCGGCCAGGGCCTTGCGGTAAAACGCGTTGGATTCTTCAGCAGTCGAAAAACCGGCGTACTGCCGAATCGTCCAGGGCCGCACTGCGTACATCGTCGCCTGGGGCCCGCGAATAAAGGGCTCGAATCCCGGCAGCGTGTTGGTGTAGGGAAGGCCCTTGATGTCTTCAGCCGTGTACAGCGGCTTGACGCTGATGCCGTCAGGCGTTTGCCAGTTCAGGGCATTGACATCGCCACCGGGTGCTGATTTGGCCGCCGATTTGGCCCAGGCTTCGAGGCATGCAGGATTGAATGGGGTGGGCTGTTGTGAGCTCATGATATTTTTGACTGTCCTTGTTCGCTTGGAAATCCACGTCCGGGAACGGCTGGGCTGACCTTCTCTAAAAAATCAGCCTTGAAGCATTCTGAAGTTTACATTATTTATAATTATTGATTCAAAAATATTTCCAAACGGCTTACACTGCTGCCCATGGCTGAACTTTCTTTGTCTCCGCGTGCGCTTTACCAAGAGGTGGCCGAACTTCTGCGTGAACGCATTTTTCGCCACGAGCTTGCACCCGGTAGCTGGATCGACGAGCTCAAACTGGCCGAGGAATACGGCATCAGCCGTACGCCGCTACGGGAAGCCCTGAAGGTGCTCGCCACCGAGGGGCTGGTCACCATGAAAGTGCGGCGCGGCGCTTATGTCACCGAGGTGTCCGAGAGCGACCTGTCCGATGTCTATCACCTGCTCGCCCTGCTTGAAAGTGACGCTGCGGGCGAAGTGGCGAAAAAGGCAACGCAAGCCCAGCTCAGGGAATTGCAGAACCTGCAAGATGCGCTGGAAAATGCAGTCGGCAACCGGGAACGCTTTTTTGAAATCAATGAAGCATTTCACATGCGTCTGCTGGAAGTTGCCAATAATCGCTGGCGCAACCAGATGGTGGCAGACCTGCGCAAGGTCATGAAGCTGAACCGCCATAATTCGCTGCTCAAAAGCGGCCGGATTGAAGAGTCGCTGGCCGAGCATCGGGGCATCATGGAGGCACTGGCGGCGCACGATGTCGAGGCCACCGCGCAACGCATGCGTGAGCATTTCAGGAACGGGCTGGAAGCTGCGGCCTGAAGCGAGGATCGCCGACAGGAACGGCGCCCCCATCCACTGGGCTTTTTAAGCTCCCCCGTCGAACATCAAGTCCCCGTATGCCGATGGGGCGGCGGTGCCACCTCCCAGTGCTTGCTTACCTTGCCCTGCTGGTCAACGCTTTCAAGCCGCACCAGAAAGCCCCACAGACGCCCGACATGTTTGAGGACTTCCTTGACATCATCATTGAGCGGTCGATTGTGATGCTGTGTATGGCGCAAGGTCAGCGAACGGTCTCCGCGCATATCGACATTCCAGACCTGGATGTTGGGCTCGTGGCAACTCAGTTCATACTGGTGCGACAGCGCCTCACGCACATGCCGGTAGCCACTCTCGTCATGGATCGCAGACACCTCAAGCTCAAGCTTTGCCGCATCATCCAGGATAGCAAACAGGCGAAACTCGCGTATCAGCCGCGGTGACAGGTACTGCCCGATAAAGCTCTCGTCCCGGAAATGCCGCATGGCATGATCAAGCGTCTGGCGCCAGTCAGAGCCCGCCATGTCCGGGAACCATTGCCGGTCCTCGTCGGTGGGATTTTCGCAAATGCGCCGGATATCGCTGAACATGGCAAAACCCAGTGCATAAGGATTGATGCCGCTGTAGCCTGGATGGGTGATGGGCGGCTGGAAGATCACATTGGTATGAGAGCGAAGGCTTTCAATCATGAAGCCGTCACTCAAAAGACCCTCGTCGTACAGGGCATTGAGCAAGGTGTAATGCCAGAAAGTGGCCCAGCCTTCGTTCATGACCTGGGTCTGTCGCTGCGGGTAAAAGTACTGCGCGATCTTGCGCACGATGCGTATGACTTCGCGCTGCCATGGCGCCAGCAAAGGCGCATTCTTCTCGATGAAGTACAGGATGTTTTCCTGGGGATCCGGCGGAAACCGGGAACTGCTTATTTCGACCTGCTTTTCAGCCGCCCTGGGCAGGGTGCGCCACAAGTCATTGACCTGCTGCTGCAAATAGGCTTCCCGGTCCTTGCGACGCATTTCCTCTTCGGCCAGCGACAGCTTCTGCGAGCGCTGGTAGCGGTCAACCCCGTAGTTCATCAGCGCATGACAGCTGTCCAGCAGGTCTTCCACCGCATCGAGTCCATGATGCTCCTCGCACTCGGCAATGTAGGCCTTGGCATAGACCAGGTAATCGATGATCGAGGAGGCATCGGTCCACATCCGGAACAGGTAGTTTCCCTTGAAGAAAGAATTGTGGCCGTAACAGGCGTGGGCCATCACCAGCGCCTGCATCGGCAGGGTGTTTTCCTCCATCAGGTAGGCGATGCAGGGGTTGGAATTGATGACGACTTCATAGGCCAGCCCCATATGGCCGCGACGGTAGCTTTTCTCATTGGCGATGTACTGCTTGCCAAACGACCAGTGCCGATAGTTCACAGGCATGCCGACGGAGGCATAGGTGTCAATCATCTGGCTGGCGGTAATCACTTCCAGCTGCACCGGGTAGGTATCGAGCCCAAAGCGCCTGGCCATGCGCTCGATCTCGCGATGGTAGGTCTCGATCAGCTCAAAAGACCAGTCGGATGGACTCGGTAGCACTGCGCGCCGGTCGCGCCCGCCCGGCTCCAAAGCCCGGGAACTGCCAGCGTCTGCAGGGGGCAGGATCGTGCTCATGCAGGTTTTCCTTTCTTGAACAGTTCGCGGAACACCGGATAAATCTCGGAGGCATCAGTCACCTTCTGCATTGCAAAGTGCGGGTGACTCGCGCGCACCAGGGAATATTCTTCCCACAGGTTTTGGCTTTCCTCGGCGACCTGGAGATAGGCAAAGTAGCGCGATGCTGGCAGCAGCTTTTCAACCAGGATTTCCCGGCATTTGGCCGAGTCCTGCAGCCAGTTGTCGCCGTCTGAAGCCTGGGCGCCATAGATATTCCATTCATTCGAAGGGTAGCGTTCCTGAATCACCTGATGCATCAGGGTCAGGGCGCTGGAGGCAACCGTACCGCCACTCTCCGTCGAGTGGAAAAAGTCATCTTCGGAAACTTCGGCAGCCTGGGTGTGATGGCGGATAAAAACAACCTCGGTCTTCTCGTAATGACGCATCAGGAACAGGTACAAGAGGATGAAAAAACGCTTGGCCATGTCCTTGCGCGCCTCGTTCATGGAACCCGAAACATCCATCAAACAGAACATGACGGCCTTGGACATGGGCAAAGGCACCTTGACCCGATTGCGGTAGCGTAGATCGAAGGGGTCCAGAAACGGAATTTGCACCAGTCGGCGCCGCAGCACTTCGATTTGCTCTTGCAGCGCGAGTATCCCGCTGGGCGGCGTGCATGCATCAAGCAGCATCGAGTCCAAAAGCCGCTCCAGCCTGCGCAACTGCCGCCGGGTATCGCCCCCCATGGCGATGCGCCGGCTGAGCGCCTTTCGCATTGAGCGCACCACGTGCAGGTTGGTCGGCGTTCCTTCGGAAATGAAGCCGGCGCGCTGCGTTTTCCATTCCGGCGCGTCGGGCAAGAGCTGCGTGCGCAACAAATTTGGCAGCGCCAGATCGTCGAAGAAATACTGCATGAACTCTTCGCGCGTGATGCGAAACTCGAAATCATCTTCGCTGGTGCCATCCGGACTGGCACCGGGGCCGGCGCCACCAGCACCCCCTCCTTGGGGGCGCTCAATCTGATCCCCGCGCAGATACTCCCGGTTACCGGTGTACACCCGCTCCTGACGTCCTCCAGCGCCGTGGCCAAACACCGGCTCCGACACATCACGCCGCGGCAAGGTGATGTCCTCGCCCTGGTCGATATCATGGATACTGCGACCGATTACGGCGCGGCGAACCGCTTCCCGGATCTGCTTGCGATAGCGATGAAGAAAACGCTCCCGGTTCCCGATGGACTTGTTCTTGCCCGACAAGCGTCTGTCAATGACTTGCTGGAGCATGGTGGTCTCCGATGGTTGATAGACAGGCAACAGGCGCAATGCAGAAGTTCAGCCACGCCCGCATCAGGAACTCTTCCGGACTCTGAGATACCACTCGCACAGCAGGCGAACCTGCCGGGCACTGTAACCCTTGTCCATCATGCGGTTGAGGAAGTTCTCGTGCTTTTGCTTCTCTTCTGCACTTGCCTTGGCATTAAAGGAAATCACCGGCAGCAGGTCTTCGGTGTTCGAGAACATCTTCTTCTCGATCACGGCGCGCAGCTTCTCGTAGCTGGTCCAGTTCGGGTTCTTGCCAGCGTTGCTGGCCCGCCTGCGCAGCACGAAGTTGACGATCTCGTTGCGGAAATCCTTCGGATTGCTGATACCGGCTGGTTTTTCGATTTTTTCGAGTTCGGCATTGAGCGCCGCACGGTCGAAAATCTCGCCGGTATCGGTATCCCGGTATTCCTGGTCCTGAATCCAGAAATCGGCATACGTCACATAGCGGTCAAAAATGTTTTGTCCGTATTCCGAGTAAGACTCCAGGTAGGCGGTCTGGATTTCCTTGCCGATGAACTCGGCATAGCGCACCGCCAGATACTCTTTGATGAACGCCAGGTAACGCTGCTCGATCTCGGGCGGGAATTGCTCGCGCTCGATCTGCTGCTCCAGCACATACATCAAATGCACCGGATTGGCAGCGATTTCGGTGGAATCGAAATTGAACACCTTGGACAGTATCTTGAACGCGAAGCGTGTAGAGATACCGGTCATGCCTTCGTCCACGCCGGCATAGTCACGGTACTCCTGGTAGCTCTTGGCTTTCGGATCGGTGTCCTTCAGATTCTCACCGTCATACACCAGCATCTTGCTGAAGATGCTGGAATTCTCGGGCTCCTTCAGGCGCGTCAACACGGCAAACTGCGCCATCATCTTCAGCGTGCCGGGCGCGCAGATCGCGCCGGACAGTGATGAGTTGCGAATCAGCTTTTCATAAATCTGGATCTCTTCCGACGCGCGCAGGCAGTACGGCACCTTGACGATGTAGATCCGGTCAAGAAAAGCCTCATTGTTCTTGTTGTTCCGGAACGCTTTCCATTCGCTTTCATTCGAGTGCGCCATCACGATGCCATCGAAGGGGATCGCGCCAAAGCCTTCAGTCCCCTTGAAATTACTCTCCTGGGTCGCGGTCAGCAAGGGGTGCAGCACCTTGATCGGCGCCTTGAACATCTCGACAAACTCAAGCAGGCCCTGATTGGCCAGGCACAGGCCACCGGAATAACTGTAGGCGTCCGGATCGTCCTGGGCGAAAAGTTCGAGTTTGCGGATATCAATCTTGCCGACCAGCGTGGAAATATCCTGGTTGTTCTCGTCACCGGGTTCGGTCTTGGCGATGGCGCACTGTTTCAGGATGGAAGGAAAGCGCTTGACGACACGGAACTTGCGGATGTCACCGCCATACTCTTCAAGGCGCTTGACTGCCCAGGGCGACATGACCCGTTGCAGATAACGCTGCGCAATGCCGTATTGCCTTTCCAGTAAAGGAATGTCTTCGGTATTATTGAACAGGCCCAGTGGCGACTCGTTGACGGGCGAGTCTTTTAGCGCATAAAACGGCACCTGCTCCATCAGATGCTTGAGCCGCTCGGCAATCGAGGACTTTCCTCCACCGACGGGGCCAAGCAGGTAAAGGATCTGCTTTTTCTCTTCAAGCCCCTGCGCCGCGTGGCGAAAGTAAGAGACCACCTGTTCAATCGGATCTTCCAGTCCGTAAAAATCTCGGAATGCCGGATAGAGCTTGATCACCTTGTTGCCAAAGATCCGCGACAGGCGCTGGTCCTGGTGGGTGTCGAACACCTCAGGCTCACCGATGGCAGCCAACATGCGCTCGGCTGCAGTGGCATAAACCAGAGGGTTCTGTTTGCAAAGCTCGAGGTATTCCTCAAGGGATATTTCTTCTTCTCGCGTCTGTTCATAACGCGTCAAAAAGTTACGGACGACATCCATAAAATCCTCCTTAGCAGGCTGCGCTTGATGGTTTCATCACCCCGAGATGACGGTCAGCCCGACATTACCGCCTTCCCCGACTTCAATGTACACCGAGGATGAGTTATTGAATAGACTCATCTGTGGGCAAAAAGTTCTAAGTCATCGCAGGATGACAAAAATCATCTCGGCCAGCCTGAATCCTCGCATTTTTCAGAGCAGTCTGCTCAGGCGGCTTGTAGAACACCGTCGTGCGCCAGCAGCATCACGTCGCGCGGATGCAGGGTTTTTAGCTTGTGGTCACTCCAGACCTGACGCCAGTGGCGCGAACCGGGCAAGCCGTGGCGCAAACCCAACATATGACGGGCAATGGCGCTGAATGCAGTGCCATGCTCAGCCGCTTCGCGCACCATGTAATCGCACATCTGTGCTTCGACCTGCTCGCGGTTGATGCCCTTGTCGTCAGCGCCAAAAAAGTCGGCATCCCAGGACGCCAGCCACCAGGGGTTGTGATAAGCCGCCCGGCCTATCATCACGCCGTCAAGTTCAAGTAATTGACCCGCGACCTGTTCACGGGTGGTAATGCCGCCGTTGACGCAAATCGTCAGATGCGGAAATTCTTGCTTCAAGCGATGCACCAGTTCGTAGCGCAGCGGCGGCACCTCCCGATTTTCTTTCGGACTCAAGCCTTTGAGCCAGGCATTGCGGGCATGCACGATAAAAGTATCGCATCCTGCTTCACTGACCGTTCCGACGAAGTCACGCACGAATTCATAGCGTTCCTCCTTGTCAATGCCGATGCGGTGCTTCACCGTGACGGGCAGCGCCACCACATCGACCATGGCCTTGACACAGTCGGCCACAAGTTGCGGCTCGGCCATCAGGCAGGCGCCAAAGGCACCGCGCTGCACCCGCTCGCTGGGGCAACCGCAATTGAGGTTGATCTCCTGATAACCCCAGTCTTCTCCCAGCCGGGCACAGTGCGCCAGGTCGGCCGGCTCACTGCCGCCGAGTTGCAAGGCCAGCGGATGCTCCTCGGCGTTAAACCGCAAATGCCGCTCGACATTGCCATGAATCAGCGCGCCAGTGGTCACCATTTCCGTGTATAGCAGCGCATGGCGTGACAACAGACGGTGAAAGTAGCGGCAATGCCGGTCAGACCAATCCATCATGGGCGCCACGCTCAGGCGCCAGGGATTGGCAGGAAGAATAGACTCGTTGCTTGAAACGTCGATAGATGCGGGGATTGACATGACCCTATTTTCCCTTAAAGCTCATGACCTCGGGATTGGGGTCCGTGCGGCTTCAACAAGCGCTCATTTGGGCAGGTCGCTTTCCTGCTGTGAGAGTCTGCCGGGCGGGTAATATCATCGTTTCCAAAAATTCCGCCCATTAAGCCTGACCCATGGTCAACACCCAAAAAAAGGATGAACGCCATGCACCTCTTTCATTGCACGACCCGCGCAGATACCTTACCCGGCCGCAGGCGCTTCGCACTGGCGGCAATAGTGCTGCCGATAACCTTGCTGACTGCCTGCACCTCGGTGCCACTGCCGCCCTGGATGCCGGCCCTTCCCCGCACCGCTGCGAGCGTCACTGCAAGCCCCAAGCCGGCTCCAGTTGAGCCTGCTGGGGGCGTGCAAACATTTCCCGTAGTGTCGCCGTCGGCCATCACCCCTATTCCTGCTGAAGCTCCAGCCCCCTACAGCGCAGCCGTTGCAGCCCGGTTTCCTGCACCCTCAAGGGTTTACAACACGCCGGGCCTGCAAACGGGCCGCACTAAATTTACGACGCAAGATGAAATCCACAATTGGCTGCAGGATCAGGCCGCCGCCCTCTCACGCTCGGTTGGCATCAAGGCGGCTGTACTGCAAATCGGCACCTCGCAGCAAGGCCAGCCACTGGAAGCGTTGGTGTTGACTCGCGGCCCCGGCACCGACCCGGGCTCGCTTCAAGCCACGGATCGGCCTACCGTGTTGCTGGTCGGCCAGCAGCATGGCGACGAACCAGCCAGTAGCGAAGCCCTGCTGGTCATTGCCCGGGAACTGGCGCAGGGCCTGCTGCAGCCGGTGCTGGAACGCATCAATGTAGTGATTGTTCCGCGCGCCAATCCAGACGGTGCGAACCAGGGCGAACATGTCACCGCAGATGGCCTGGACATGAATCTCGATCATTTACTGCTCAAAACGCCAGAAGCCCAGGCGCTGGCACGGCTCACCCGCGACTACCGGCCTATGGTCGTGCTGGACGCGCACGAATACCCGGTGGTGAATCCTTACCAGGAGAAGTTCAGGGCCGTGCAAAAGTTTGATGCCCTCTTGCAATCCTCCACTACGGCCAATCTGCCCGAGTTTTTGACCAAAGCCGATGAAGAGTGGTTTCGCCGCCCCCTGCTGGCGGCCCTCAAGGGACAGGGTCTGAGCACTGAGTGGTACTACACGACCTCGGCAGACCTGGCCGACAGAAAGGTCTCCATGGGCGGCACTGCGCCTGACTCCAGCCGCAATGTCAATGGCCTGAAGAATGCCGTCAGCCTGCTGGTCGAGACCCGTGGCGCAGGCATTGACCGGCTGCACATCCAGCGCCGCGTACATACCCATGTCACAGCCATCACGAGTGTGCTGGGAAGCACCGCGCAGCGCGCCAGTGAACTCGGCCAATTACGCCCTTATATTGACAAGGAAGTCAGCGCCCAGGCCTGCAAAGGCCAGGCCATTGTCGAGGCCACGACCACGCCAGCGCAATATGACCTGAAAATGCTCGATCCGGCGACCGGCGCTGACAAGACTGTTACCGTCGATTGGGATTCCGCCCTTGCGCTGCGAACTTTGAAGTCACGGGTTCGCCCCTGCGGCTATTGGCTCTCCACATCTTCACAAGCAGCAGTCGAACGGCTTCGACTGCAGGGCGTCCTGGTGCTCAGGGTACTTGAGCCAAGTGCCATGCTCGGCGATCTTTACCGCGAAATCTCCAGGTCGAGCGGAATGCGGCAAGACGCTCGCAACAGCATGGGCGATGGCCTGTACATTATCAAAACCGAAGTTGCCCTGATGCGCGGCGTAATCGATGCACCGGCAGGCAGTTATTACGTGCCCCTGAACCAGCCCCTGGCCAATCTGGCGATAGCGGCACTCGAACCCGACACACCAAGCAGCTATTTCGCAAACCAGTTGCTCGATAGCCTTGCAAGCGCTGCACGCGTCATGTCCGAACCATCGTTAAAAGCCGAAGAACTGCCTTGAGGCCATCAGCAATAGCGGTTATCAACTCGGCCCTTGCTTCTAAAAAAAAGTCCAGCACAAGTGGCTGGAGTTGGAGTAGCTGTTTTCTCTCTTCAACGTACGAGATGGCCTACAGACACTGGACGGCTTGTGTGTCGTAATAGAACCTCAACCAAAGGAGAAATTCCAGTGCAAGCCTTTTCTATGGTCCCCAAAATGACGACGATCCAAGGCGTTTTCTATCCCACTGGTTACGCCTTTTTGATGTTCCCTGACGCCGAAAATGCCGAACAGGCAGCGCGTGAACTGGAAGCTGCAGGTTTTGATGGCCAGGACATCATGCTGCTGACGCCAGAGGTGATTCTGCAGGAAATCGGCAAGATCGACGGCGAATCATCGGTCGCACTGCCTTCGGTAGGAACAGAGGGTGCGACGGTACGCAAGTACATCGATTACGCACGCGAAGGGCATCACGCATTGATGGTCAAAGCGCCCTCCGATAAAGATGCAGAACGCATGATGTCGATCGTGCGGAAACTGCCTTTTTCCTACGGCCAGAAGTATCACATACTGGCCATCGAAGACCTGGAATAAATCTTAAAAATCGCCCGAATTATGGGCCAGGCTTTCAAACTTGGTGATGCGGTTGATAAACGCCAGTTTGACCGTTCCCGTGGGGCCGTTACGCTGCTTGCTGATGATGACCTCGGCCACACCCGGCTCCTTGCAGGCTTCCTTGGTGTAGTACTCATCACGGTAAATGAACATGATGATGTCGGCATCCTGCTCGATGGCGCCTGATTCGCGCAGGTCACTCATCATCGGACGTTTGTCGGTACGGGATTCCACACCCCGGCTGAGCTGCGACAGCGCGATCACAGGACATTGAAGTTCTTTGGCGAGCATCTTTAAACCGCGTGAAATTTCGCCCACGGCGGTGGCCCGGTTTTCGTCGCTCATGCTGGTCGACACGCTCATGAGCTGCAAATAGTCCACCACGATCAGCCCTAGCTTGCCGCACTGGCGGGCCAGGCGTCTGGCATTGGCGCGCAGTTCGCTGACCGTGAGGCCTGCGGTTTCGTCGATATGCAGCGAAATCGTCCTCAGCTTCTCGATCGCCTCGGTCAGGCGCGGCCATTCTTCGTCGGTCAGCGCCCCCGTACGCAGGTGAGTCTGGTCAATCCGGCCAATCGAGCCGACGATACGCACCGCCAGTTGGGAAGCGCCCATTTCCATGGAAAACACGGCGACCGGCAGGCCTTCGTGCAGCGCGACATGCTCGGCAATGTTGATGGCAAGTGCGGTTTTACCCATCGAAGGTCGTGCTGCCATAATGATCAAATCACCTGCCTGAAAGCCGGAGGTCATGCGATCTAGGTCAACAAAGCCGGTCGGCACACCGGTCACGTCGTTCGGATTTTCCGACATCTCGGTGACGCGATCCAGCAGGTCCACCACCAGCGTGTCCATGCTCTGAAAGCCCTGCTGCGAGCGGCCGCCCTGCTCGCCGATATTCAGAATCTTTTGCTCGGCCTCATCAAGAATGGTCGTTACCGGCTTGCCCTGTGGACTAAAGGCATTGGTGGCGATTTCATCGGAGGCGGCGACAAGCTTGCGCAGAATGGAACGCTCGCGAACAATCTCGGCATAACGGCGGATATTGCTGGCGCTCGGAACATACTGGGCCAGTGCATTGAGGTAGCTCAGACCGCCAATTTCTTCGTTTTTCCCCAGGCTCTGCAGGCGCTCATAGACCGTGATGATGTCGGCAGGCTTGGAGGCGTTGATCAGCCAGCCGATGGCGGCATAGATAAGCTGATGCTCGTGACGATAAAAGTCCTGGTCCGCCAGCAGATCGCCGACACGGTCCCATGCGCTGTTGTCGAGCAGAAGGCCGCCCAATACGCTGGACTCTCCTTCGATGGAGTGCGGTGGAATACGAAGCTGGGCAATCTGGCGGTCAGCACTGTAAGCGGACTCGGCAAAGGGGGAAAGTACGGCAGACATGATGTTCCTTAAGGGGTAAATGGTACGCCGTAAGCCTCAAAACGCACGGGATAAGGATGTAGACAAGTTGTGGAAATCAGGTGGAAATCAGCCTGAAAGATGTGGGCAACCCGATAGGCCCCAGAACTCCAGACCTCTGCATAAGTGCTTTACCCAAGAAAAAAGCCGCTCCGAAGAGCGGCTTTTCAGGGTAACACGGCTATGGGTTTAAGCGGTTTCGCCGTAAACCGTTACGGTGATGTCAACCAGCACGTCAGTGTGCAAGGAAACGCTGACAGCATGGTCACCCACGGTCTTGATCGGTCCGTTAGGCATGCGAATTTGTGATTTGATCACGGCAAAGCCTTGCTTGGTCACTTCTTGAGCGATATCGGCATTGGTCACGGAGCCAAACAGGCGGCCATCAACACCGGCTTTTTGCGTCAGCTTGACGGTCATGCCGCCGAGCTTTTCGCCTTGAGCCTGCATTTCGGCAAGCTTGACAGCAGCGGCTTTTTCAAGCTCGGCGCGCTTGGCTTCGAAGTCCTTGATCGCCGATGCGGTGGCGCGACGGGCGCGGCCGAAAGGAATCAGGAAGTTGCGTGCGTAGCCGTCTTTAACTTTGACGACTTCGCCCAGGTTACCCAGGTTCACGACTTTGTCGAGCAGAATAATTTGCATGGTCGTATCTCCTTACAGGCTACGGTGCTGGTCGCTGTAAGGCAGCATCGCGAGGAAGCGAGCGCGCTTGACGGCGGTGTTGATTTGACGCTGGAAAATCGCGCGGGTGCCAGTCAGGCGTGCGGGAATGATTTTTCCATTTTCGGACACGAAATCGCGCAGGGTGTCGATATCTTTGTAGTCGATTTCTTCAACGCCAGCGGCTGTGAAGCGGCAAAAACGCTTGCGCTTGAACAGCAGGGATTGGGTATTGCGCTTGGGGCGCTTGTCTTTATTGAAACGTTTTGGTCCTGCCATGATGGACTCCTTAAATGGGGTTCAGTACTTGCTCTGCCTGATGGATCGGGTGAAGAGCTTGAATATGAAAAACAACGCCTTTGCTGGTGCGCGCATTGATCAGAAAACCCGTGAACCTGAAAGGCTTGCCTAAAGGGAGTCTGACGGCTTGTTCAGCCAGCCCCCCGAAAGCAACCGCCCTTATCGTCAACTTGACTTTTCTGGCAATACCCGTCTCAAGCACCTCAGACTCATGTTCGAGAATGAAGTTGATGGCGGGGATTCCAGCAGGCGTGTAGCGTAGAGCACTCAGCTCGGCGATACAGGCGGTCAGGTCAACCTGGTTCACTGCGGCTCCAATTGCGCGGCAGCGAAGCGTTCAACAGCATGAGGCAATTAAGCCGCAAATTCCTGCTGTTGGGTTTTACGGGCTTCTTCCCTCTCGACGTTGCGCATCATGAGGGACGGGCCGGTTTCAGCCTTTTTCTTCACCACGGTCAGGTGGCGCAGCACGGCATCGTTGAACT
>JBDSZF010000205.1:0-3249 GCA_039925285.1 Polaromonas sp. | reverse complement strand
AGGTTGCGCATCGTCAGCTGGCCGATGCGGTCCAGCGGCGTGAAAGCGCCTTCGACTTTTTCCATGCTCAGGCGTTCGGGCTGGTAGGTCAGGTTGGCGGATTCGGTGTTGAGGATCGAGTAGTCGTTGCCGCGGCGCAACTCGATGGTCACTTCGCCGGTGATGGCGCTGGCGACCCAGCGCTGGGCGGTTTCGCGCAGCATGATGGCCTGCGAATCAAACCAGCGGCCCTGGTACAGCAGGCGGCCCAGGCGGCGGCCGCTGTCGCGGTACTGCTCGATGGTGTCTTCGTTGTGGATGCCGGTCACCAGCCGTTCGTAGGCGATGAACAGCAGCGCCAGGCCCGGCGCTTCGTAAATGCCACGGCTTTTCGCCTCGATGATGCGGTTTTCGATCTGGTCGCTCATGCCCAGGCCGTGGCGCCCGCCGATGCGGTTGGCTTCCAGGATCAGCTCGACCAGGTCGGGGTATTCGACGCCGTTCAGCGCGACCGGACGGCCTTCTTCAAAGCGCACGCTGACTTCCTCGCGCTTGACCTCGACTTCGTCCTTCCAGAAAGCGACGCCCATGATCGGATTCACGATCTTCATGCCGCTGCTCAGGTGCTCCAGGTCTTTGGCCTCATGTGTGGCGCCCAGCATGTTCGAGTCGGTGGAGTAGGCTTTTTCGGCCGACATCTTGTAGCCGAAACCGGCTTGCGTCATGAATTCGGACATCTCGGCGCGGCCGCCCAGCTCGTCGATGAACAGCTGGTCGAGCCAGGGCTTGTAGATTTTCAGCGACGGATTGGTCAGCAGGCCGTAGCGGTAAAAACGCTCGATGTCGTTGCCCTTGTAGGTGCTGCCGTCGCCCCAGATGTTGACGTCGTCTTCCTTCATCGCCGCGACCAGCATGGTGCCGGTCACGGCGCGGCCCAGCGGCGTGGTGTTGAAGTAGGTCACGCCGGCGGTCGTGATGTGAAAGGCGCCGGCCTGCAGAGCGGCCAGGCCTTCGGCGGCCAGCTGGCTGCGGCAGTCGATCAGGCGGGCTTTTTCAGCGCCGTACTGCATCGCCTTGCGCGGGATGTCTTCGTAATCGGGCTCATCGGGCTGGCCCAGGTTGGCGGTGTAGGCGTAGGGAATCGCGCCCTTGAGCTTCATCCAGTGCAGCGCGGCGCTGGTATCGAGGCCGCCGGAAAAGGCGATGCCGACTTTCTGGCCGGCGGGAAGGTTTTGAAGAATGGTGGCCATGGATTAATTGTTCCTGCGGGGGTTATGGGTTCAGGCGAAATGACAAATGTAGTGATAAGCCTCGAAACCCGGCGCGACGCGAATGTCGAATTTCGAGTTGCCGGGAACGCTGAACGATTGGCCGACGGATGATGTCACCCAGTGGTCGGTGCCCGCCAGCTTGTATTCGCAGGCCCCGCCCACGCATTCCATGATTTCGGGCGCGCCGGTGTTGAAGGTCAGGCTGGCCGGCAGGATCACGCCGACCGATTTTTTGGTTCCGTCAGCCAGCGTGAAGCCGTGGCTCACGCATTTGCCGTCAAAGTACACATTGGCTTGGGTCGTCAGGCTGACGTTGTCGATTTTTTCGGTGGTCATTGAAGGGTTCCGTAACGGGTAAACGCTGCGCGGGGCAGAGGGGCAGATCAAGCCGGGATTTTAGGTCAGCCCGCTGACTGGCCTGGCGCACTACTGAATCCAGTGGCTTGTTGCCGGCGTATTGGATCTTGCCGGACAATCACGTCCATGAAACCAGAAAGCCCGGATAGCCAATTGATTGCACTGCTTGACCGTGTGGCGCTGGCCGACGAATCAGCGCTCAAAGAGTTGTACGCGCTGACGTCTTCCAAGCTTTACGGCGTGGCGGTGCGCGTGGTGAGCAACCGCGAATGGGCCGAGGATGTGCTTCAGGAGGCTTACCTCAATATCTGGAAAATTGCTGGCGATTACAAGGCCACGCTGTCGCCGCCCATGGCCTGGATGGGGCTGCTGGTGCGCAGCCGGGGTCTTGATTTCCTGCGCCGCCGGGCCTCCGACCGGGCCGACCGGATGCAGCAGCTGGACGAGATGATTTCAGACACGGTGGCGGGCGATTCGCCGAATCCGATGGACACCACCCAAGCGAGTGAGCAGGCCTGGGCCCTGCACCAGTGCCTGAGCCAGCTGGAGAACAGGCAGCGCGAAGTGGTGAGCCTGGCGTACCTGCGCGACCTCAGCCATAGCGAACTGGCCGAGCAGCTCAAGCTGCCCTTGGGAACGGTAAAAACCTGGATTCGCCGCGGGCTGGAGCAACTGCGTGGCTGCATGGGGAAGTTCGCATGAACCTGAATCACAAACCTTTATTGATCGACCAGCTGGCCGCCAGCTATGCGCTGGGAACGCTTCGGGGCGGCGCCCGCAGGCGCTTTGAAGCCCTGGCGCGGGACCATGCGATGCTGCGTGCGGCCGCGCTGATCTGGCAAGGCCGGCTGGCTTCTGTCGCTGAGTTGCAGCCCGAAGTCGCGCCCAGTCCGGCCGTCTGGAAGCGCATTGAAAACCTCGTCAGTGCCGAAAAGCAGGCGCAGGCGATGCAGGCCGCCCGAAGCGTGCCGGCAGCGCCTGTCAAAAACTGGTGGGCCAGTCTGGGCTTGTGGCGCGGCGCCACGGCGGCGGGCGCTTTTGCAACCGTCATCGCCGTCGTGACCGGTCTGAATTTCACCCATCAGCTGAACGGACAGGTGCAGGAGCTCAGCGCCAAACTCTCGTCCACGCCGGCGATTGAGTATGTCGCGGTGCTGGCCGATGACAAGGCCAAGGCCTCAATCCTTGTGACCTTTGACCCGAACAGCCAAAAGCTGATGCTCAAGCGTGTCGGCGATTTCCGCGAGCAGCCTGACAAGTCGCTGGAACTCTGGGCCTTGCCACCCGGCGCACCGGCCAAATCGCTGGGCGTGATGAGCGGCGACGCCGTGGTGCAGCTGACCGCTACAGGCAGCGACATGCGGCAGTCGCCTGCGCTGGCGATTACCCTGGAGCCCAAGGGCGGTGTTCCGCCCGGCATGGCTGCCACGGGGCCGATACTCTTCAAGGGCGCCTTGATCAAGACGCCAGAGTAGCGCGGCGAATGCAAATTGCAGCCATGGCACTCATGAAAAAACTCAGCGCCCGTGGCCGTGATGGCCGCCGCCAAAACCCCGGCTGTAGCCGAAGTTGAGCGACAGCCCGATGGGCAGGTAATACGGGGCGTAGTAGGGCCGGGGGTAATAAACGGGATAGACCGGCG
>JBDSZF010000204.1:0-5488 GCA_039925285.1 Polaromonas sp. | reverse complement strand
TTTTCCATCTTGAAGCGCGGGTCGGCAATGCGGGCCTGCAGCTTGCCGTCGTTTGTCAGCAGCAGCAAGCCTTCGCTGTCCGCATCGAGCCGGCCAGCTACATAAACGCCGGGGAGGGCGATGAAGTCCTTGAGCCCGCGCCACCGGCCCTCAGGCGTGAACTGGCTGAGTACGCCGTAGGGCTTGTTGAAGAGAATCAGGCGGGTAGTGCGGGGCAAGGTCATGGCGGGGGAGGATAGCGCAACTGGTGGGCTCTTCCATGAGTATGAAAGGCGGTATTGCTGCTTTGCCTGTTTTTTGAGCATGCCTCGCAAAACCCAGGCGGGGTGCGGGTTTGGGGGCTTATCCAAGGACTTGTCCACAGGGCCATTCACAGGCGGTGGGCATAACTTGGGCGGCTCCCTGGTTCATCGCCACCGCCACGAGGATCAGCAGCACAGCCAGCACGGCAAACGTGATCTTCACCCAGCTGTAAGGCTGTTCACCGGCCATCGCGCCGGTGGTGCTCTACCGTCCAGCCGCGCACAAATTCGGGCGAGTAAGCCTTGAGGTTGCGTGGGAAACGGCTCGATCTGGCGCAGCAGCTTCGGGTGTACACCGGTGGTGCCGGGCACCCGCTCGTCGTCAGGGTCACTCCAGCCAAGTAAAAAATGGCAGGTTGTCCAGCCTGCCGACAAGGCTGCAAATACAGGGCCGCTGTATCCCAGGCTGGTCTTGCCTTGGCCTCAAGTGTGGCCGGGTCATGGGTACGGCGCTGCTGCGCGAAATCTACCTAGGCCTGCTGAAACCTGCCAGGCAATTGCAAGCTCGATACAAAGCGACGTCAGCAACACGAATTATCATAAACACAAACGGCACCCGCAGGTGCCGTTTGATGGTCACTGCCCGGAGGCAGTTGGGTCATTAAGCCGCTTTGCTGGCTTTCTTGACGGCATCGACGGTTTGCGTGGCTGCTGTCTTGAAGTTCGACTGAGCCGTTTCTACAGCTTTTTGGGCTGAAGTCTGGGCTGATTCGAAGGCGGTCTGACCAGCGGTCAAAGCGTTCTTGAAAGCGGAAACAGCCGATTCAGTTCCCGCCGGAGCGCTTTTTGAAAGGGTTTCCACCGCGTCATTGAACGTCTTTTGGGCTTCGGCGGTCTTGGCTTCGACGGCTTTTGTCAATTCAGCGCCGCTGTCAGCCACGATGGTCTGAGCTTTCTGAACATAGGCAGCAGATTTCTCGGCCAGAGGCTTGAAAAATCCAGATTGCAGAGCCAGCAGCGCTTGCGCATCTTTCGCGCCCAGAATGGCCTGGAGATTGGCAAATGACTCGCCCAGCAAAGACTTGGAAGCCGCGAGGTTCAGCTCAACCAGCTTTTCCAAACCGGCAAAAGCCTGGTTGGTAAAGCCTTCGAGTGCCTGCAGATTGGCTTGGCTTGTTGCGATGAATTGTTCGGCAGTGTTGCTCATGTCTATATCCTTGGTTAATTGGACGAATTGGATGCATTCAACATAAAAGGCCATGCAAGGCTGTATATATTGCATCGCAGCATATCCGAAATTAATCGGGAATGCATGGGATGCAAACGAATAAATTCAGATTTTTAACCCGCCTGAGTTCGCGCCCGCAGCCCGTGTTCATGAACTTTCGAACACTTCTGCACGGGCAGTGCGCCCATCAGGCTGACTCGTGCGGGCCGCGTCAGGTCGTTGTTCGTCAGCAACAGCAATCCTTCGCTGTCCGCATCGAGCCCGCCCCCAGACACGAAAGCCGTGGGCTCAGCCCCTTGGGCGTCAGTCGCCCTTGAATCCCGTTGCGGTGACGACTTTTTTCCACTTGATGTTTTCGCCGGCAATCATGCGTTTGGCAGCGTCGGGGCTGGTGCCGACGATGCTGAAGCCGGCCTCTTCAAGCCGGCGGCGCCGGTCGGCGTCTTTCAGCGCGGCAAGCACCTGCGCATTGAGCGTTGAAATGATGGCGTCCGGCGTGCCGGCAGGCACAAACAGGCAGAACCAGGCGGAGAAATCGGCCGAAGTCGCGATGGCCGACACCGCTGATCACCCGGGCGATGGCCAGCGATTCCCTTGCCAGGCTGTCCGCCAGCCTGGCGGCGCCAGACTTGTCGAAGTGAACTAAAAGCATGCGTCTTCAGTCTCTTTTTTTCATCAAGGCCCCCTTCCACGGACCGGGCAAAAAACGCCCGCTATTTTTCCGTCAGTACCGAACATACCCGCGAATGGAAGGTGCGAATCTTGTAAGCAAGATGATGGCTGACGGTTCCGCGGTAGCCTCTGGATAGGGCGCGAACTGCCAGTTTGGAAACCCATTCCATCCAGTTTTTCGTTTCCAGGCGATCAAAGCGCTCGCAATCCGTACAAAATTTCTCGAATTGCGCATATTCACGGGCCATTGCCGTGGCCGCCGCCTTCAACAGCCTGACCTCGTTGAAAAACGCCCTGTCAAACCCTTGTTTTGATTCAAGAACCTGCGCGGCCCAGTCGAGATAGGTTTGCGCCATCCTGGCGGACAACAAAAAACCGTAATCATTCATTGAGATCGTGGCAAGCCGATGCGCCCCTTCAGTGATGAAAAAGGTGATCTCCTCCGAGTTTTCGAACGGTTCCGGTGGCATGGCCGATGTCTCCGCACGCTGCCCAAAATACACATGTGGGTATCGTTCGGATAAGTGCAAGCGGCTACCAATTACGTAGGAAAAGGCACTTTTCCGCCAACAACATCACCGCATCCGGGTCCACACCAGCAACAGATTGTTGGCGGGCATGGCATGCCGTACCGACAGTTGCAGGCCGGCACGGGCGGCCTCCAGTTCCACGTCTTCCCGGCGGCGAAGGCCCCAGGCCGGGTTTTGTGCTCGCAGGCTTTGGTCAAATGCCAGGTTGCCGGCCGAGGTGGGGACGCCATCCTCCAGATACGGGCCGTAGGTGACGAGCACGCCGGCTGGCGTCAGGTGTCGTGCGCTGCCGCGCATCAACGCTGCGCAGGTGGGCCAGGGCGCGATGTGCAACATGTTGGCGCAGAAAACAAGGTCAAACCGGGCATCGTCAGGCAGCCAGCGCGGTGCCATGACGTCGAGCAGCAGGGGCGGGCGCACATTGCGCAGACCCTGCTGGGCCACCCGCCCGGCAATGCCAGGCAGCGCATCCGGCTGCGCGTCGGTGGGTTGCCAGGTCCAGTGGGGCAGACCGCCTGCAAACCAGGTGACATGCTGGCCGGTGCCCGAAGCAATCTCCAGTGCATGGCCACGCTCAGGCAAGACCTGGCAAAGCAGGTCCAGGATGGGTTGCTGGTTGCGCTCGGCGGCGGGGCTGAAGTCGGATGGCGGCATGGCGAAAAGTGTTGAAGCAGACGTTTTAAAGGGAATGGGCGCTGACGATGGATGAATCAGATCAGGCGGCCAGAAACAGCGCCGGGTCCACCATGGCGCGGTTCAGCATTACGCCCCAATGCAGGTGCGGCCCGGTGGCGCGGCCGGTGGCACCCACCGCGCCCAGGCGCTCGCCGGTCTTGAGCACATTGCCCGGCTTCACGTCGATCGCGCTCAGGTGGCAAACCATGCTCAGCAGTCCGCCGCCGTGGTCCAGCCAGACCGTGTTGCCGTTGAAGAAATAGTCGCCCGTGTCGATGACCCGCCCCGGCAGAGGCGCCACGATGGGCGTGCCCGTGGCGGCGGCGATGTCCATGCCGCTGTGCGGATTGCGCGACTGCCCGTTGAACACCCGCCGCAGCCCGAACGAGCTGGAGCGCCGCCCCGGCACCGGCACGCGCATGCGCAGCGCCGATGCATCCGGTAAAGGCACACTGAAAGTCGCCATGACTTTTGCCTGATGCGCGCGCTCGCGCTCGTAGCGCGCCTCGTCTTCGGGCGACAGATCGACCGTTCCCGGCGCCACCTTCAGGCGCTGCTCCAGGTAGCGCTTGCTGGCCACCGTGTAGGCGACCTGCCGCTGGCCGCCGCCCTCAAGCTGCACCGTGATGCTCGCCGCGCCGGGCGCAGCCGACAGCGCAATGCCGACCAGCGCCGTCCACTCGATCACATCGCCGAGCACCAGCAAGGGCATATCGCCATGACCGTCATGCAGATGCGCCACGGGCCGCGCCGCCGCCGGGCCGAGCGACAGCCGGGCGATACCGCCGGGAACCTGTGAGGTCTGCGGCCAGAGATCGGCGGGCTGCGGCGCGGCGGCTGCGGCCATTGGTGACGCGGGCAGCGCCAGCAGGCTGATTCCGCCCAGCAGGGCGGCGCGGCGGGTCAATGCCTGATGAACGACGGGGAGGTGATGAGTGGGCACGGCGTGTGAAGAAGTAAACGGAAAAAACGGAAAAAAGTGGGTTGCAGCCAGACAAAGAGTATCAGGCGAGTATCCGTTGTCGGCTGCGTGCGGGGAGTTCACCGCGCAAAGCGGGATGGAATCAGGCGCCGCATCTGGCCGCCCACCACGTCCCGAAAGCGGACGCTGTGCAGACAGATGCCGCCGGCCAGTCCGACCAGGCAGCCCAGCACGGTATCGAAAAATCTCGCCTGGATCAGCGGCGCCGGCGATGCCTGCCCCAGCGTGGCGGCTTCGACCAGCAGGATCGTCAGGGGCGTGATGAAGATGGCGGCGAAGGCGTAGTGCCTGACCACCGCCGTCTCGATCACGAGGGTCAGCAGCATGAAGGCCAGGGAAATAGTCCATTTGTCCAGCGGCAGCAGCAGCAGTCCCCAGGCCAGCAGCAGGCCAACACCGGTGCCGACCACACGGTGCAGCTGCTTGGTCCATACCGCGCGCAGCGACACGCCCTGAATCACGGCCAGGCAGCTCACCGGCACCCAGTAAGCTTTCTGCAATTGCAGTGCCTGCGCCAGGGCCAGCGAGATGCCCACGAAGATGCCGATGACGACCGAGTCGAAAACCACGAAGTCAAAGCTGACCGGCGCCAGGGGTAAGGCCGGTTGCGGTTCCCGAAAACGCAGGGTATAAATGCTGTAGAAAAACGCGATCAGGCATGCCAGCAGGGTTCCCATGGTGATCAGTCCGACCATGAGCGGCACCTGCAAAACCTCCAGCGGCGAATAAGCCCCGATCGCCGCGGCCATGATGAAGAACAGGCTGCCCGGCGGCCCCACGGCGTAAAATCGGCAGACCATCGTGGTCAGGATGGCGATGAAGACCAGCACCGGCATCATCAGCAGCGGGAAAAAGTGGCTCATCACCCCCAGCGTGTAGCAGGCGGTCAAGGCAAAAGCACAGGCCATCAACATCAACATCACCATGCGGTGCGACAGCGGCGTGTTGGGCAGGTACAGAAACACCAGTCCGCCAAGCGAAGAGACCAGCCCGTAATCCATATGATCAAAATACGCGCCGACCAGCAGCGGCAGGCCCGTCGCCAGCGCTGCGGCGAAGGGCATCTGCCACAGCCGGTCGCTGGGTTTGATCGTCATCAGAAGATGCAACTCTTCGTGCACGAACCGTTTAAATTCAGCCCATCTGCTGGTTTGTGTCA
>JBDSZF010000203.1:0-8064 GCA_039925285.1 Polaromonas sp. | reverse complement strand
AATCAGGTGGCATGAATGGATTGGGAAGACCGACGTCGATGAAACCGGTCAACGACGCTTCAGGCCTGTCCGGATTTTCTTTCCCGCAGTGCCTGCCTGGTATCAGCCGGTACGTTCTTGTCCCACCGCGACGCCACGCAAGAACTCCGCCAGTTCAGGGTCCGCCTCCAGTTTGGCAACCAGAATATTCGCCTGCACGAGATCACGTGCCATGCCGATGCGCATCTGCAGATCCGTGGCTTGCTGATACCAGCCCCTGGTACGCCGCTTGCGAAGGAGCGGCTTCAGGGCTTCGATGCCGTAGCGCACTCGCTTGGCAAGAATGCGGGCGCGGTGTTGACCTTCGGGGGTGTCTGCCTCCTGCAGGGCACCCTTGAGCTGCTTGTGCAGGCGGGCAATGCGCTGCCTGGCCCAGCGTCGAAGTGACCTGTTGAGATCGCCCCGCGCATCACTAGATCCTTTCCCCTGCGGCAGCTCTTCCAGCCATTGTGTGATTCCGAGCCAGGTCACGCCGACCGCTGGAACTGCAAGTGCGTAGCAAACGGCTTTGCGCTGAACGTCAGCCGACTGCGTCAAGGTCTTAATCAACGCCTGCCACTTTTCTTGCCGACGGGCATTGCCTGCGATGTAGGCGTCCGCGAACTTCGGGAGGGTTTCAGTCCGGGCCACATCCAGGTCCCGCAGTTCACCCACCAGCGTCAGAAGCGTTTCCAGTGCTTCCCAGGAGGGCAGCGTATCGGCATCAAGGACGGGCTTGAAAAGCCGGCAGGCACTTCTGAAACGTCGCCAACCGACCCGCGCCTGGTGTAGCACCTCGGGATCATTGGAATGGCGCAGGGTATTGAGGTTGGCCGTGAACTGACAGAACATTTCCCGGAGCACGCACTGCGCCGCCTCGGCGGGCGACAGTTGGGCGCTGAAAGACGGCGGCTGGGCACGCAGGGGAAGGTTGATGGAATCCTCGGCCAGGGCATAACCGCGCTCCGCCTTGCTCCGGTGCTCCGGCAGCACCGCGATACTGCGTGCGATCTGCCGGGCAAGACCGAACAGCGCTGCTGGCTGGCCTGCCAGCAGTTCGAGTTCGAGCTCGACAAGAGGAACGCTCTTGCCTTCGACCACTATCTGTCCGACGTCCAGCGACACCTCGACGACACTGCCATCGCGCCTGCGCACGGTCCAGCTGGTCCGGTCAAAGCTTGTCACAAAGCATGGAGCAAGCTTGCGAAACAGATCGCCGTCAGGATCGATGCCTGCCCATGGTGTGGCGTCAAGCGCGGGCAAGGCCAATTCGGCACTGGGCACCGAGGTTTCCCATTCGCCACGCTGACTCAAGGCCGAGTTGCCACTGCCGCCCATCTTGAGGGTCTGCAGCCATTCGGGTTTTGCATCACTGCCCACGCGCCTTAGCCGCAAGGCCACGCGCTTGTGACGCAGCGTCTGCTCGGGGGTGTCGTAGTAGGTATTGTGCAACTGCAGATGGCTTGGCTTGCGGCGCGCCAGCCCCGGCATGCGGGCCAGTTTCTTTTCCAGCTCAGCTGGATCGCATGCCGGTAACGCAAGCTTGAGTTCAATTTCTTCTGGTCGGGGGGTTAAGGCATCTTTTTTCATGGCGTTCAAATCTCAGAAGTTGATGGCTCAGACTGACCAAAGAGGATGCCGGGCGGTCTGGCAGTATGCAACCGAAACTTGTTACGACGGCGCTATTCAGTTTTCACCCAAGCTCACCCAAGCTCAGGAGAGCTGCATGATCAGCCCTCATAAGTCCCGCTCCGAGTTACGATTTACTACCAATTTCAGGGTAGCCCCTTCATGGACAAGCATGCAAAAATACGCGGCATGACAGCACGTTCGCAAAGCCTGGACGAAGAAATACCCAACAGCGCCAGCCGCAATGCTGGCAGCACGCGGTGCTGAGTTACGCGGTTTGAGGCGCTTTTATGCGGAGGTAAAGCTGATGCACAAACACCTTCAAAATCTGGAAAGACTCTGCCCAAAACTGCAGTTCCGATATGGTGACGACGATGATTTAGTCATGCAATTGAAGTGTGAAATTGGCTCACTTGACACCAGTCATTCAAAGAATCATCCCAAAGAGAGCCAAGGTCGATGCCTGCAGGACAACGCAGAGTCCGCCCAGCCCATTCACTGAGAGGTGGCTTGTAGCTGCGGGATGCTGATCCCGAGGCCCAGGCAGGGTTTCCCCGAGAGGGAAGTATGAAACTCATTACATGGAACATTCAGTGGGGACGCGGGGCTGACGGCAGGGTGGATCTTGACCGGATCGTGGCCCATGCATGTCAGCTGGCTGATTTCGATGTGCTGTGCCTCCAGGAAGTGTCCGCCGGATACCCTGAACTGCCAGGCTGCGATGGCAGCGACCAGTTTCAGGGTCTGGCTGATCGCCTGCCGGGTTATACCGCAGTCGCTGGCGTGGCCACTGATACTCCGCATCCTGCCGGCGGGCGGTGCCTCTTCGGCAACATGATTTTTTCGCGTTTTCCCATGCTGCAGGTATTTCGTCACCTGTTGCCATGGCCGGCTGACCGGGGGGTTTCCAGCATGCAACGGATTGCCCTGGAAGCCACGCTCGACACACCATTGGGCTTGGTGCGCGTCACCACCACCCATCTGGAATATTATTCCAGCCGGCAACGCGCGTCTCAGATCGAACGGCTGCGCGAATTGCATCGGGAAGCCACTGCACAGGCCGCTAGCGTGCGACCCGGTCAGGCATCAGAAGGCCCGTTCTTCTTCGTGCCACGTGCTGCAGCATCGATTCTCACCGGTGACTTCAACTGCCTGCCTGAGTCCGCTGACCGGGCGCGGCTGCTGGCCGCCATGGACGATGCCACGCCATCTTACCGGGACGCATGGGAACTCACTCATCGCAATGAGCCGCATGCCCCGACAGTGGGCATTTATGACAAGAGCCAATGGCCGAACCAGCCGTTCACCTTCGACTTCATCTTTGTCAGCGAAGACCTGTCACCCCAGGTAAAGGAAGTGCGGGTCGATATGACGAGTGACGCATCTGACCACCAGCCTGTACTGCTCGTACTCGGGGTTCACAGCGCGGCTCTGGGTAACCGCCTCATACAAGCCGAATCCACGAAAACTGCTTGGCCTACAGGCCCAGCAGGCGCAGGTGCGTGCCCTGAATGAACTGGCGCTGGCGCGAGGACAGATCTTGGCCCAGATGGCGACAGCCTGGGTGCTGCGCGATGGTCGTGTGAGCTCGGCGTTGATTGGCGCCAGCCGCCGGGCACAAATCTCGGAGTTGGCCGGAGCGCTGCGGAACCTTGAGTTTTCTGATGAAGAACTGGCGGCCATTGACCAGCACGCGCTAGACGGGGGCATCAACCTCTGGCAACGCCCCTCGACCGATCAGCGCCCGGCTTGAAGCCATGGCTGAATGGGCGGACTCAGGTCAGAAGTGCAGCGATACCCGAAAACCCTGCGGTGCCACCGGCGTCACCCGTGCTTCGCCACCGTGACGGCGCGCGATTTCCTGCACGATGGCCAGGCCCAGTCCGCAACCACCGGACAAATCGCTGCCGCGCCAAAAGCGCTCGAAAACGTGTTCGCGTTGCGCCTCGCTCAGCCCGGGGCCGTTGTCTTCCACCGCCAGCACCAGATGCGCTGCGTGCTGGTGAACCGACACGGTCACGGTCGGTTCGTTGTCGGCTTCCCGGCTCACGCCGTAACGCAAGGCGTTGTCTATCAGGTTGGTCACGGCTTCGCGCAGCAGCATGGCCGAGCCTTGCATCCAGGCGTGTTGATGGCCCTCGTAGCCCAGGTCCACTTTCATGGCAACCGCACGCGGGCTGAGTTCGCGTGCCACGTCTTGCGCCAGTTGCGCCAGGTCCACTTGCGTCATCGGCCCCTCGGAGCCGCTGCGCGCCAGGGCCAGCAACTGGTTGACCAGATGCGCGCTGCGTTGCGCCCCGGTATGCACTTTGTGCAGGCGCGCCTTGATCAAGGCGGCATCGCTTTCGCCCAGCGCCAGTTCGGTCTGATTGATCAGTCCGGCCAATGGCGTGCGCAGCTGATGGGCGGCATCGTTGATGAAGCGCTTTTCCTGGTTCACGCTGCGGCGCACGGCGGCGAGCAGGCGGTTGATGGCATCGACCAGCGTATGCACCTCGGTCGGGGCGGTGGTGAACTCCAGCGGGGTGAGGTCGGCCACCGAGCGTTCCTTGAGTTGCTTTTCAAGCCTGGTGAGTGGCGCCATGCCGCGTTTGATTCCCACGTACACCAGCACACTGAGCGCGATACCCAGCAGCAGCAAAGGGGCCAGCAAGTCGCCAATCAGTTCTTCGGCAATGCGCTCGCGGGCGATATAGCTTTTGGCCAGTTGAACGCGCAGCAGTTGCTGGTGTTTTTCTTCGCCATAGGCGATATCCAGAGCGACTGCGCGCATCGGCTTGCCGGCGATTTCCATCCGGTAAAACACCAGCGTACCCGGGGCATGCGCGGGCGGCGGCGCGGCAATCTCCCGGTTGCCGATCAGGAATTTACCCGGTGGCGACGACACCATGTAGCTCACGCGGTCAAGCGGGTCTTCTTCAAGGATGGCCTGGGCCGCCTTGGGGAAATCCACCAGCAGCCCCGAGCCCATGGGTTTGATCTGGCGCGCCAATGAGCGCACCGATTGCGAGAGCGATTGGTCCAGCCCCTTTTCCGCATAATTGAGGGCAATGCGATAGGTGAGGGCGCCGCCCACTAGCCACAGCACGAGCTGGGGCAGCAGCAGCCACAGCAAGAGCTGGCGGCGCAGGGACAGGCTGTGCGTCACAGAGGTTCCAGCATGTAGCCCAGTCCGCGAACGTTACGAATGTTCAGGCCCGAGCCCAGCAGTTTTCTGCGCAAACGGTGGATGTACACCTCCAGCGCGTTGGATGCGGTGGGTTCCGCCGATTCGTGTTGCCAGACAGACGCCACGTCTTCGCGGCTGACCACCTGGTTCAAGCGTTGATGCAGCAAGGTCAGCAATTCCCACTCGCGCTGCGTCAGGTCGTGGATCTGGCCGAAAATCCAGGCGCGCGGCAGCTGGCTGTCAATCTGCAGGCATTGCGTGGCGTCTGGCGTGATGGCCCGGGTCTCTGTATTGAAGGCCGGCAGCCTCGCACGGCGCAACAGTGCCTGCACGCGGGCGGTGAGCTCGGCGTTGTTGAAGGGCTTGGTGAGGTAGTCGTCGGCACCTTCGAGCAGGCCTTCCACGCGATCATTCACGCCGTCACGGGCGGTCAGGATCATCACGGGCAGGTTTTCAAAACGCTGGCGGATCCAGCGCAACAAGGACATCCCGTCGAGCTTGGGCAGGCCCAGGTCAAGCAACACCGCATCAATGACCTGTTCGTTGAGCAAGGTTTGCGCAGCCAGGCCGTCTGCGCTGTTGCACACGGTATGCCCGGTTTGCTTGAGCAGGTCGGTCAAGCCGTCGCGCAGCAATTCGTCGTCTTCAATAATCAGTAGATGGGCCATTCTGTGAATTTACCGCATCCCGGGCGCTGGTGGCCATGGCCGCGCCGTCATGCGGCCAACGGCAGAGGGGGTGCCAATCGCTTCGGTCAGACTTTTTTCTTCCTGCGGCTTGATTGCCGCAGCGACCGTGCACCTTTGGCATGAAAAACCCGAAATCGGGTAATCCCTATAGGCGGCTCAAAAAGATTAATGAATAATTAATTAATCCTGACGGTATGGTGCCGGCTCGAATAAATCCCTGCCCCTACGCAATTGTTTGCTGCCGGGGCGGAACCCTGGGGACAACATGCTGAAATTTTCCAAACTGGCCACGGCGGTGGTTTTCGTGATTGCAGGTACGTCGGCCATGGCCGGCGAAGTGGAGGTGCTGCATTACTGGACTTCCGGTGGCGAGGCCAAGTCGGTCGCCGAACTCAAGAAAATCATGGAATCCAAAGGCCATGCCTGGAAAGACTTCGCAGTGGCAGGCGGCGGCGGCGACAACGCGGCCACCGTGCTCAAGAGCCGCGTGGTGTCGGGCAACCCGCCCGCAGCCGCCCAGATCAAGGGCCCGGCGATCCAGGAATGGGCGGCTGAAGGCGTGCTGGCCAATATGGACCCTGTCGCCCGGGCCGAAAAGTGGGACAGCCTGCTGCCCAAAGTGGTCGCCGACGCCATGAAGTACAAAGGCAATTTCGTCGCGGTTCCCGTCAACGTGCACCGCGTGAACTGGATGTGGGCCAACGCCGCCGTGCTGAAAAAAGCCGGTGTCGCGGGCATGCCCAAAAATTGGGACGAGTTCTTTGTCGCGGCTGACAAGATCAAGAAAATGGGACTGATTCCGCTGGCCCACGGTGGCCAGAACTGGCAGGACTTCACCACGTTCGAGTCCGTGGTGCTGGGCGTGGGTGGCCCGAAGTTCTACAGCGACGCGCTCGTCAAGCTTGACCAAAAGGCGTTGACCGGCGAGACCATGAAGAAGTCGCTGGAAACCTTCCGCAAGATCAAAGGCTACACCGACGCTGCCGCGCCCGGGCGCGACTGGAACCTGGCCACCGCCCTGGTGATGCAGGAAAAAGCGGCCTTCCAGTTCATGGGCGACTGGGCCAAGGGTGAGTTCATTGCGGCCGGCAAAGTGCCCGGCAAGGACTTTCTGTGCGCTGCGGCGCCCGGCACCGCCAATGCATTCACCTTCAATGTGGACTCGTTTGCCATGTTCAAGCTCAAGAGTGCCGCAGCGCAAAAGGCGCAGGCAGATTTGTCGGCCGCCATCATGGGCACGGAGTTCCAGGAGATTTTCAACCTGAACAAGGGCTCGATTCCGGTGCGCCTGAACATGAACATGGCCAAGTTTGACGACTGCGCCAAGCTGTCCGGCAAGGACTTTGTCGAGACCGCCAAAACCGGCGCACTGGTGCCCTCGGTGGCCCACGGCATGGCCATCAGCCCTGCGGCTGAAGGCGCCATCAAGGACGCGGTCAGCCAGTTCTGGAACGACGACAAGATCTCGGTGGACGAGGCGCAAAAGCGCATCGCTGCCGCAGCCAAAACCAAATAAACCAGCGCGGCCTTTGCATCAAAAACCACATGAAAAACAATTTTGAAACGTGGCTGCCCAAACTGGTCATTTCACCGGCCTTCGTGCTGGGGTTTGCCTTTATTTACGGCTTCATGGTGTGGAACGGCGTGCTGTCCGTCACCGGCTCGCGCATGCTGCCCAACTACGACGAGTTCGTCGGGCTGGCGCAGTATGAGCGGCTGTTCGAGATGGACCGCTGGTGGGTGGCGCTGAAAAACCTCGGTATTTTCAGCCTGCTCTACGTCGGCGGCTCGATGCTGATTGGCATGGTGCTGGCGATTTTCCTGGACCAGAAGGTGCGCGGCGAGGGTGCCCTGCGCATCATTTACCTGTACCCGATGGCGCTGTCGTTCATCGTCACCGGCACCGCCTGGAAATGGATCCTGAATCCCAGCCTGGGGCTGGAAAAGCTCATGCACGACCTGGGCTGGACGAGTTTTCATTTCGACTGGCTGGTGCAGAGCGACTTCGCCATTTACTGCGTGGTGATTGCCGGCATCTGGCAGTCGGCCGGGTTTGCCATGGCCTTGTTCCTGGCGGGCTTGCGCGGCATCGATGACAGCATCATCAAGGCCGCGCAAATCGACGGCGCCTCGCTGCCCCGCATTTACTGGCGCATTCTTTTGCCCATCCTGCGCCCGGTCGTGTTCTCCACCATTTTGGTGCTGGCGCACTTGTCCATCAAGAGTTTCGACCTGGTGATGGCGCTGACCAATGGCGGCCCCGGGTATGCGACCGACGTGCCCGCCACCTTCATGTTCGTCATGAGCTTTACCCGCGGCCAGATTGGTCTGGGCGCTGCCAGCGCCACCATGATGCTGGCCACCGTAGCCGCCATCGTCGTGCCTTACCTTTACAGCGAACTTCGAGCCAAACCCCATGATCGCTAAACACATCTCCCGCGCGCTGCTCTACGCGGTGCTGCTTGCCGCGGCCCTGTTTTTCCTGGCGCCGTTCTACGTCATGCTCGCGACCTCCCTGAAGGATGCCGAGCAGATTCGCTCCGGCAACCTGCTGAGCCC
>JBDSZF010000202.1:0-3868 GCA_039925285.1 Polaromonas sp. | reverse complement strand
CAATCGGCGCGACCGAAATGCTGTGGCGCGAACTGGCATAGCCGCCACGAAAGCCTTTGCTATGGGCGCTGAAAAAATGGCTTTGCTGGGCCGACACGCCCGCGCCCTCGCTGTTGGTGATCAGGCGCGAGGTAGCGATGGCGGCAGCTTCGCATTGCAGGGCCAGATGGGCGGCCTCTTCGGACGTAATGGCCCACGGGTGAAACAGGTCCAGCGCCGGGTGTTCATGGGCAATGTCCTGCTCGTCGGGCAGGCCCGAGGTGTCGTCTTCTGCGGTGAAGCGCGCAATGTCGTAGGCCGCCTTCACGGTTTGCTGGATGGCGGCTTTCGAAAAATCGCTGGTCGCCGCGTTGCCGCGCTTTTTGCCGACATACACCGTGATACCGAGCGATTTATCGCGATTGCGCTCGACCGATTCCAGCTCGCCCTTGCGCACGCTGACCGACAGGCCACTGCCTTCAGAGGCTTCAGCGGCCGCATCGGTGGCGCCGAGTTTTTTGGCATGGCCCAGCGCGGTATCGACCAGATCTTCAAAAAAGTCTCTGGTGTAACTGAAACCGGCCTCGGGCTGGCTGGTTTTAATGCGCGAAGTCGTGCGCGATGAACGGACGGGAATTTTTTGAGTCATATAGCTATGATACTAAGCGCTATGAACAACAAGACATCCAAGCCCATCAAAGGCTACTGGTCTAACGGCCGATTCGTGAAACCCGAGGAAATTGCCCTCGAAGAAGTGGGTCCGCCCAGCAAGACCCAACTCAAGGCCGAGGCCGATGAAAAACAGGCGCTCGGCGAAGTCCTGCTGACCCTGCGCGCCGATCTGATGGCGCGCCTGGACCTGCCCGACAAACTGCTGGACGCGCTGAAGGAAGCCAGGCGCATCACCAACTTCGAGGGCCGGCGCCGCCAGATGCAATTCATCGGCAAGCTGATGCGTCCGCTCGATACCGCGCCCATCCGCGCCGCCATCGACGAACAGGCCAACGGCTCGGCCGACCTGACGCTGGCACTGCACCTGGCAGAGCAATGGCGCGACAAGCTGATCACGTCTGACGACGCCCTGAGCGAATGGCTCACCGAGTACCCCGGCACCGATTCGCAGCAGCTGCGCGCGCTGATCCGTCAGGCCCGCAAGGATGCCAAGCCCGAAAAACCGGGTGAGGCGCCGCGTCACGGCAAGTCCTACCGCGAGATTTTCCAGCTGGTCAGGCAGGCGATGGCCCAGGAACCCGAGGAATGAGCGACGCCGGCAACAGCGCCCACGATGCGGTCAAGATCGGCATCGTGTCGGTCAGCGACCGGGCTTCAAGCGGGGTCTATGCGGACCAGGGACTGCCCGCCTTAAAGGACTGGCTGACGCGCGCCCTGCACAACCCGATCACCTTTGAAGAGCGCCTGATTCCTGACGAACAGGACCGCATCAGCGCCACCCTGATTGAACTGGTGGACGCTGGCTGCTCGCTGGTGCTGACCACCGGCGGCACCGGCCCGGCGCTGCGCGATGTGACACCCGAGGCCACGCGGGCCGTAGCGCACAAGGAGATGCCCGGCTTTGGCGAGCAGATGCGGCAGATCAGCCTGAAATTCGTGCCCACGGCCATCCTGTCGCGCCAGCTTGCCGTCATCCGCGACCATTGCCTGATCCTGAATCTGCCCGGCCAGCCCAAGGCCATTGCCGAAACGCTGGAAGGCTTGAAAAACCAGGCCGGCGAATCGCTCGTGCCCGGCATTTTTGCCGCCGTTCCCTACTGCATAGACCTGATCGGCGGGCCTTACCTGGAAACCCGCGACGCGGTGTGCAAGGCCTTCCGACCCAAATCGGCGGTTCGCGCTCCCCGCAACAGCTGACTACTTGCCCACCAGCTGAGTGAGCTTGTCGGCTTCAAAGTTTTCCTGCAAGGCGGCGTCCTTGGGAACGCAATCCCGGCCGTGGGCGGGGTTGGAGAGCTTTTCGATGGCCTGCCAGAGCAGCGCAATCTGGTGCTCCTGCCCTGAAGCGTTGTCAATCAGCCCACGCAAAGCCTGCGACAGCGGGTCGTCGCTTTGCGTCAAGCCATAGGCTGAAAAACCCATCTGGCTGGCCGTCTGCTCACGCTTCACATCAGCACCGGCCTGGATCACGCGGGCGGGGTTGCCCACGGCCGTCGCGCCGGCAGGCACCGGCTTGACCACCACGGCATTCGAGCCGATCCGGGCGCCGTCGCCGACGGCAAAGCCGCCCAGCACCTGCGCGCCGGCACCCACCACCACGTTCTTTCCCAGCGTCGGATGGCGCTTGGCGCCCTTGTACAAGGAAGTTCCTCCCAGCGTCACGCCGTGGTAGATCGTGCAGCCTGCGCCAATTTCAGCGGTTTCGCCAATCACCACGCCCATGCCGTGGTCGATGAACACACAGCCGGCAATCTGCGCGCCGGGGTGAATCTCAATGCCGGTGAGCCAGCGCGAAATATGCGAAATAAAGCGGCCCAGCCATTTGAAGCCATGCGTCCAGCACCAGTGGGCGCGCCTGTGCAGCACCAGCGCATGCAGACCGGGGTAGCAGGTCAGCACCTCCCAGCGGGTGCGGGCGGCCGGGTCGCGTTCAAGAATGCACTGGATGTCGGAGCGGAGTCTGGAAAACATGAAGGGAGTTTAGGGGTTGGCTGGCGTATCTGCTGGCGCCGGCGTCTTGTCCGCCACGGGCAATGTTTTATCGGGCGCATGCCGCATCATGGCCTTGGCCACGCCGCGCAGGATGTGGATTTCTTCAGGGCTGAGCTGCGCGCGGTTGAACAGCTGGTTCAGGCGCGGCATGAGCTTTTTGGGCGATGCCGGATCGAGAAAGCCGATGTCGATCAGCGCTTCTTCCCAGTGCTTGAGCATGCCGCTCACGGCGGCGGCATCGGCGAGCCGGGGCTGCTCGGTGGCCGCCTGCACGCCGAAGCCGCCCAGCGCCTCGCGCCAGTCGTAGGCAATCAGCTGCACCGCCGCGCCCAAGTTGAGCGAGCCGAATTTCGGGTCGGTCGGAATGCTCAGCGCGACATGGCAGCGGTAGACATCCTCGTTCTGCATGCCAAAACGTTCGGAACCGAACAGGAAAGCCACCGAATCGGGCCGTAGCGCTGGCCCGGCGTGAGCTGGCTGCAGATTATTCTGCCCCAGCAGTTCGGCAAAATGCGCACGCGGTGCCTGGGTCGGCGGACCAAAGTCGCGCGGCGTCATGGCCGTGGCGCACAGATGCGCCATGCCGTCGAGCGCTTCATCGAGCGTCTCGACGATGCGCGCACGGTGAAGCACGTCGAGCGCGCCGCTGGCCCGCTGGATGGTTTCCTCGCGCCGCAGCACATTGGCCCAGCGCGGCGCGACCAGCACCAGGTCATCAAAGCCCATGGTTTTCATGGCACGGGCGGTGGCGCCCACATTGCCGGCGTGGCTGGTGTTGATCAGGATGAAGCGGGTTTTCATGGGTACAAAATGAGCGCTCCAACCGCCGCCGAAAACCCCACTTCTCAGGGCAATTGCGGTCAGGACGGGCGAAGCCGGTAAAATCCGATATTGTCGCCTCCCGCCGCCGGTTTCCGGTTCGCGGTTTTGCAGTTCCTGCCCGCTCTTTCTTAACCTCTATGTCCAGCAATCTACACCCCATGCTCAATGTGGCCGTCAAGGCTGCGCGCGCCGCCGGCGCCCTCATCAACCGCGCAGCCCTTGATGTCGAGGCGGTTCGCGTCTCGCTCAAGCAGACCAATGATTTCGTCACCGAAGTCGATCAGGCCGCTGAAGCCGCGATCATCGAAACCCTGCTCACGGCCTACCCCGGCCACGGCATTCTGGCCGAAGAGTCGGGCAGCGAGCATGGCGCGAAGGATTCCGAATTCGTCTGGATCATCGA
>JBDSZF010000201.1:0-3223 GCA_039925285.1 Polaromonas sp. | reverse complement strand
CAGCGCCCGATGACGACACGCCGCTCGGATTGCGCGACCGGGCCATGCTGGAGCTGATCTATGCCAGCGGCCTGCGCGTGAGCGAACTGGTCGGGCTCAAGACCTTTCATGTCGGCCTGAACGAAGGTGTGCTACGCGTCATGGGCAAGGGCAGTGCGGAGCGGCTGGTGCCTTTTGGCCAGGTGGCACGGGAGTGGATCGTGCGCTACATCGCCGAGGCGCGGCCCGTCATCCTGGGCGGCCAGCAGACTGACGATTTGTTCGTGACCGGCCACGGCCACGGCATGAGCCGGGTGATGTTCTGGATGCTGGTCAAAAAATATGCGCTGCTGGCCGGCATCCACTCGCCGCTGTCGCCGCATACCCTGCGCCATGCCTTTGCCACCCATTTGCTGAACCACGGCGCCGATTTGCGCGCGGTGCAGATGCTGCTGGGCCATGCCGACATTTCGACCACCACGATTTATACCCATGTCGCACGCGAACGCCTGAAGTCGATTCATGCAGCGCACCATCCGCGCGGCTGAACAGCGAGAAATCAGGCGCTTGCCGTGTACATGTAGTCCCGGCTGAAAGGGTAGAGCGATTGCGCGCCCTTGATGGCCTCTAGCGGCATGTCGGCAGCGGGGCGCGCGGCCAGCATCTGATGCAGAGCGATCCAGCCCTGCTCGAAACTCATGGCGCTGCCCGCCAGGTACAGGCGGTAGGCGCGCAGGGTTTTCTCGGCGCGTCCGGCTCCGCCGTCGGCCGCCAGCACCGTGCGTGCCTCGTCCAGCCGCGCCTCCAGCGCGTCAGACCAGTCCCAGAGCGTGCGGCCATAGTGCGGCCGCAGGTTTTCGGTGTCCACCATCTCCAGGCCTGAGCGTGCCAGATGTTCCAGCACGGCGCTGACGTGCAGCAGCTCGCCGCCCGGAAAAATGTATTTTTCAATGAAGTCGCCCATGCCTGCGCCCAGTTGCCTGTTTTCAAGCCCGCCTGCGGTAATGCCATGGTTCAGGACCAGCCCGCCTGGGACGAGCAAACGCATGATCTTGCCAAAGTAGGCGTTCATATTGGCATCCCCGACATGCTCGAACATGCCGACCGATGATATTTTGTCAAAAGGCTGGTCTTCCGGCAGGCCGCGGTAGTCGTGCAAATCAATGCGTACCCGCTGGCCCAGGCCTTTTTCGTCAATCAGTTGCTGGACATGTGCGTGCTGGTTTTTCGACAAGGTAATGCCGGTGGCATCGACACCGTAATGCTCGGCCGCCCACAGCAGCAGACCGCCCCAGCCGGCGCCAATATCCAGAAAACGCTCGCCTGGCTGGAGCATCAGCTTGCGGCAGATATGGTCGAGCTTGGCTTCCTGCGCCTGGGCCAGCGTCATGCTGGTTTCGCGGTAATAGGCGCATGAGTAAACGCGGCGCGGGTCCAGCCAGAGCGCATAGAAAGCATCTGAAACATCGTAATGAAACTGTATCTGCGCGGCGTCTTTGGCTAGCGTGTGAGCCGCCAGTGACCTGGTCCGATGCAGCAGGCCCTGCCACCAGCCGGTATCGCTTTCAACCGGGTTGCCGGGAAGCAGCTTGATCATGGCGCGCATGAGGTCGCGCATGGCGCCTTCAAACTGCAGCTTGCCCTCGACATAGTCTTCGGCGAGGGCGCCAATCTGGCCGGCCTTGAGGCTGGCGATGCTGGACCATTTGGAAAACGACAGCCTGACCGGCGCATCTGCCGCACCCAACTGCTGGCCCTGCGGCAGTTGCAGGGCAATCTCTGCAGGCAGACTGGGCATGTGGGATGGGTTGTTGGAAACCAGGGAGCGGATCATGCGCAACTCCTTTCGGTGCTGATAAAGTCTAGAGCGCCTGAGTTTTTCTGCCATCCCCTAAATTGCGTAACAAACCCGGGATTTCAAGCCGAAGCGCTCAACAGTGCCAGCTCGGTTTCGTCAAATCCGGCCTCGCGCCTGGCCTGCAGGTTCAGCGGGCCTTTAAGGCGTGGCGCGCCATACTGCCTGGCCAGGACTTCATAGGTCGCGACCGGCGCCAAGCCGCGCTCGGCACACAGGTGGCGATACCAGTGGTTGCCAATCGCCACATGGCCGATTTCGTCGCGCAGGATGATGTCCAGGATCGCCACCGCGCGCAAGGCCTCTGGCGTGCCGACCTTGCGCAGCTTGGCCTGCATCGGCGGCGTGGCGTCCAGCCCGCGCGCTTCCAGTGTGCGCGGCACCAGGGCCATGCGCGCCAGCACGTCGCCTTCGGTTTTCTGCGTCATGTCCCACAGGCCGGTGTGGGCCGCAAAGTCGCCATAGTCGTAATCCATGCCTTGCAGCAGTCCCTGCAGCAGGCTGAAATGTTGCGCCTCTTCCGCCGCCACTTGCAGCCAGTCGAGGTAATAGGCGCGCGGCATGCCGCCAAAACGCCAGATTGCATCGAGTGCCAGGTTGATCGCATTGAACTCGATGTGGGTGACCGCATGGAGCAGGGCCGCCAGGCCGTCGGGCGTGAAAGGCGAGCGCCTGGGCATGTCCAGGTGGGTGCGCAACTCCGGCCGCAGCGGACAGCCGGGCAGACCGGCGGGCGCCTGAAGCCGGTCCTCGGTTGCTATTGAAAGAGTAGCTGCTTGTGCATTCAGGGAGCGCGTTAAAAGCACTTTTTGTTGTGAATCAGGCGTCAGCAGCGCCTGCAGGGCAAGCTGGCGTAGTTCCGGGGCAGGAGGCGGGGTGGCAGTCATGGCTGAATTGTCGGGCATGCGATACAACAGGCCAGAAACCTGCATCGGGCGCTGGCGTTGAGGCTTCCTTACAATCAAAAGCCCTTTCACCGCGATGTCATCAAGGAAACCCATGGCCATTTACCAGCTCGACGAGCTGCATCCTGTCATTCATCATTCCGCCTGGGTGGCCGACAGCGCACAAGTCGTGGGCCATGTGCTGCTCGCGCAAGACTGCAGTGTCTGGTTTGGGGTAGTGGCCCGGGGCGATACCGCAGCCATCACGGTGGGCAAAGGCAGCAACATCCAGGACAACAGTGTGCTGCATGCCGACCAGGGCATGCCGCTGGTGATTGGCGAGAACGTGACGGTGGGTCATCAGGTCATGCTGCACGGCTGCACCATTGGCGACGGTTCGCTGATCGGCATTCAGGCGGTGGTGCTCAATGGCGCCAAAATCGGCAAGAACTGCCTGGTCGGCGCCGGTGCGCTGGTGACCGAAGGCAAGGAGTTCCCCGACGGC
>JBDSZF010000200.1:0-7735 GCA_039925285.1 Polaromonas sp. | reverse complement strand
TTGCCAAGCTCAAGGGCTTGCTGCGCAAAGCCCAGGCCCGCACGCTCGAAGCACTCTGGAGCGCCGTCGGCGCCTTGCTGGACTTGTTTGGCGCCAGCGAGTGCGAGCACTACATTCGCCATTGCGGTTATTGCCAGTCAGGGCGACTCTGCTCTAGCTTTCCCGGCTCGCTGGGGCTGGTGACCGGCTTATTTCGCTTTCGGTGGTTTCCTGGGCTTGCGCGCTGTTTTGGCCGCCGGCCTGGCGGGCTGGACCGCTTCGGCTCTGGTTTCTTCCGGCGCAGGCGCAGGTGCCAGCGCCGGTGCCGCCCGGCTTCTGGCGCGCGCACGACTCGGGCGCAGGCTCTGCACGAGTTCAAGAATCCGGTCGGCGACGAGCCGCCCGGGGACGTTCGCATCGGTCGTTTGCGAGAGCGCATCGTGAAACAGCGACAGCAGTTCGAGTCGGCACAGCACCGAATCGATTTCGGCCGGATTGACCGGAATGCCGGAGATGGACTCGGCGTAAGCGCGCGCGACTTCGTCAAACGCGGCCTGTCCGCTGGCGTCGCCGCGGCCAAACGAGCCGTCGAGCAGGCGCTGAACCAGCAGCGCCTCGGGTTGCATCACCGCATCGCGCACGCTCGGGTTCAGTGCGTACGACTGCGCCGCCACCTTGCGGCACTGCTCGGCCAGAGCGATCGCGGCGTCCTTTTGTTCTGGCGTGTTCCATGGCGTCAACGCATCGAGCGCAAGCCTGTTGAGCGCCAGATACGGCAGAAAGAGGCCACTGGTCGGACTGCCTTCGGCCAGCTTGTACGCTTGCACGGCGCTGGCCAGAACCTCGCGCATCGAATTGGCCGTCTGCGTCACGTCCAGGCGCCCAGATGCGCGCAGGACCACCAGGCGCGCGTGCAACGAAGCCTTGCGCTGCAGGACCATGCCGCGCAGTGCGCTGCGTGCGCCGTTGGGCGCCGGGTCCGCCCTTTGCCCGCCGTTCACGTCGGCATGCTCGGACACGACCGCGTCAAGGCCGTCCAGGCGCTGCAGCGCCCGGTCGATCAGGCCGAACAGCCTTTGCTGAAAAGCGCTGTCCATCACCGCGCCCGACTTGTCCGGGCTCGCATGCAGGCTTGCCGCCAGGACTTCGATTTCCTTTTCCGCCAGGCTTTGCCCGAGCCGCGCCTCGATGTCGGCAAGCTGCTCGATATCGCGAATCGGCACGCGGCCGGCCCGGTCCTCGGCCTGCACCGCCTTGAGGAAGGCCTCGCGCGCATCGTCGAGCTGCCCGAGGTGGCGCCAGGTGGCGCCCAATGCCGATTGCAGTTGCGGCAGCGCCAGCCAGGAAGCCGGGCAGCGCTGCTTGAGCTTGTCCCTCAGGCCCTTGGCCTGGGCGAGTCCGTCACGCTCGGACTGGCGATCGCGCTTGCGCGACAGTTCGGCGCGCATGCGGGCCAGGTCATCGAGCAGCTCGTCGAGCGAGACGTAGCTGTCGGCATCGCCCGTTCCCGCATCATCGGCACGCGGCTCGGCCAGCCAGCCCGCTTCGCCGTAGGCCTGGAACGCGCCCCAGGTGATGTCGTCGTGGTTGTCCTGCCAGACCGCGCGCCGCGCCGCGTACACCGCATCGCCGAAAGGCCGGCGATGCAGCAGCAGCTGCTCATAGAAGACCTGGCTGAAGCGCCGCGCATACTGGTCGTTCACGGCCCAGCCCGCCACGATCACGCAGCGCACGCCGATGTCGATGAGTTCGCGCGAAATGCTGGCCGCCAGCAGGTTGCCCTGGCTTCCCAGGTCCATCTGGCCCAGATGGCAGCAGTTGAGAAAGACCAGCTCGGGCACCATTTCCATGGCGCTGATTTCCGCGGCGGTGATCAAGAGGCCGTCGGACAGCACGACACCGCTGCGCAGGCAGCCGTCAATATGGAGCAGGTTGAAAACGCCATGGGCCGAGATGTGCAGGATGCGGTAAGGCTCGCGGTAGAGCGCCGCCAGCACTTCGCTGGCGCTGCGCTCGTTGCCGATGACCGGCCGCGCGACGCCGTAACCCATGCCCCGCAGCAGCGCGACGACGGCTTCGGCCTCGGCCTGTGCGCCGGGCAGATCCGGCGGGTCCTTCAGCGGCGCATGGTCCGGCCCGGTAAAACTGGCGGCGAAGCCCTCGACCGACGGATTGCCGATCACCATGCCCTTGCGTTCCATGACCTGGCGCACCTGGCGCCGGAACCGGGTCGACGACAGCTGCCGCACCAGCGCCGTGCGCAGCGCCAGCGGGCGCTGGTCGCTGTCGGGCTGCGCCGGATCGTCGGCCAGCATGAGTTCCCACGGCAGGTTGGCGGTGGTGCTGTCGACCACCAGCACGACCCGGTCGAGCTGGCGCGCCGCTTCCTTGAAGTCGGGTGGCACCATCAGCTGAAACAGCATGCGGCCGAAGTCGGGTTGCCACACCGGGTTATGGATCTGCTGGCGCACCAGTTTCTCGACCAGTCCCGGCTGGCGCTGCTGCAACACCGACTCGGCGCGCGCGCGCTGTCCGACATAGAGGTAGCGCAGCCGGTTGGCCAGCCGCGTGGGCTGCCCCGCCGCCCTCGGCCCGGCCAGGTCGGCGCCGCCATGGGCACCGCCCGGCAGCCGGTCGAAGCATTCGGGCGGGCAATCGCCGTCGTTGCGGTCGGCATCGGTCACCATCAGCCGCGGCCAGTAGCTCGAACTGCTGTTTGCATACAGCCGCTGGCGCAGGCCCTCGCCCTGTTCCAGCTCGCGCTGGATGACCAGCGCCGTGCCGTGGACCTCGGCGCGCTCGGCCAGGCGTTGCTGGAACTGGCGCAGTGCGTAGACGGCGGTGATGGCGGTGTCCAGGTAGATCTCGACGATCTGGAGCCGGGCAATGCGGATGTTCAGGCGCGTGGTCTCGTAGAACTTGGCGTTGGCCTCCATCACGCCGGTCACCAGCGCTTCGACCGACGCGCTGACCGACAGGTTGGCCGAGGAGTTGTATCCCAGCAGCAAGGTCGCCAGCGGCAATTCCCGGTCGGCGTTGCCCAGCACATCGATGACCTGAAGCAGATAGCGCAGCGCGCCGGTGCGCACCGCCTCGGTCAGCGTCTGCAGGCTCAGCGAGCCGTCGTATTTGCCCAGGCCGGTAACGACCGCGCCGCTCAGGCTGCCGCGCTCGCGTTCGAAAACATTGGGCGCGCGCAGCACCACGGTGGCGGTGCCGTACGGACCGGCGTACAGGCCAAGGCTGTGGCGCTCGCTCAGGTCCCGGTCAAGCAGTTCACGGTCGATCAGCGATTCAGGTCCGGTGATCGGGTCCTGTTCATAGTGACCGACCATGATCGGAATCGCCAGGAAGCGCAGATCGACTGCCTTGACGGCCACTTCGAGCCGGCGTTTGGGCCGCGCCGGCACCCGGTTGCGCGATGAGCCGCCCATGAGCTTGCGTTCCATCGCAGCCGGATCGTCAAGCATCGGCGGCCCGGCGTCGTAGCTGACCGGGATTGCCTGCTCGATGGCGCGCGCCGTGGGTGGCGACATCGACAGCCGCGCCGTGGCGCCCGAGGCCAGCAGCTCGACAATCGCTGCGAAGTATTCCGGGGTCGCGGCCATGTCGCCATGCACTGCCGGCATGTAGTAAAAGCCGCCGATGCCGCCGATCCGGCCCGACTGCCAGGTCACCGTGCCGTCGCCCAGCGTCGTGCCGACCATCTTGATCCGGATGCCGCCTTGCCGGTCGCGTTCCTCGCGCACGCCGCAGGGCGTGTTGGCGGCCGCGCCGAAGACATAGACGCTGTTTTTCTCGTAGGCCTGCGGAAGCGACGGGCTGTCGATGCCGTCGGCGCTCCACAGCCAGCTGGCCGCGTCGAGCACCGGCTGGCCGGGCGTGCCGCAGCGCCGGTCGCCAAACCAGAAATCCCGCACCAGGCCCTTGAGCTGCACCCAGGTGCCGGCATCCTGGAACGCGTAAAGGCTGCCGCCTTCGCCCTGGCCCTGGAAGACATCGACGAAGCCGGGCTTGGGCAGCAACTGCAGCGCGCCGCGGAAGCCGGCGACGATGTCGAGCACCTGCTGCATGTCGTGCCTGAGGTCCAGCCGTACCAGCGAACGCAGCGTGTCGCCCTTGCCCATCAGATTCTCGACCATCGAATGCGCGCCCTGGTGCGGCGTGCCCAGCATGACGAAGCGCGCACCCTGGCGCGCCATCAGCGCGTCCATCACCGGGCGGCGCTTGTGGATGCAGGCGCGCACCACCAGGCCGCCCATGCTGTGCGCCAGCAGGCGGATCGGCTGCTGTGTCTCGTTCATCAAGCGTTCGAGGAAGCTGCCGAAGCGCTCGGCCAGCACATCGAGCGGCTGGCGCCAGTCGTAGGCGAAGCGCTCGACGCGGTGGCTGCGCGCCAGCTCTTCGCACAGCTTGCCGTAGCTCTGCGAGAACAGATCCTCGGCCTCCACGTCGGGCGTTCCCCAGGCGACTTTTTCCAGTCCGCCGCTGGCGATGTCAACCGGATCGAACCAGACCCGGTCCCGGGCGCCAACCCGCAGGTGCGAGCCCATCACGCCCGGCAACACGACAACCACCGGCCGGCCGGCGCTGCCGGCATCGCGCGTGGCTGCGCTGGCAAGCGCGGCATCGAAGCCTTCGGGGCCGGGCAGTTCGCTGAAGCCGGCAACCGACTTCGGATCATCGGTGACCAGCCAGTTGCGCAGCGCGCTGCGCGTGTCGAAGTTGGAGAAGTAGCGAAAGTGCGACACCTCGGCGCCGCGATCGAACAGCACCGAAGCATTGGCCTTGGCGGCGACTCCGGCCAGCATCGCCGCCGTGTCCACCACCAGGTCGTTGGCCGTGTTCTCGAACAGCAGGAAGTCCGTCAGCAGCACGCCCAGCCGCCGCAGCAGGCTGCCGCCCTCCATGTCGCCGGCGATGACCGCCATCTCGATGCCGGGCTGCACCGGCGCGTCCGCCAGCAGCCGGGCCATCGGTGCGTCGGGCAGCATGGCTTCGATGCCGGGCACCAGATGGGCATTGGTGCGGTTTCTGGCAATCTCGATAACGACGCGCTTGAAGGCCGAATAAAACGGGCTGCCGAAAAAAAACGGCACCTGGCCGATGAGGGTGAGCAAGCTAGAGAGAAACAGGTCGAAGTTGCCGCTTGCCAGCTTCGTGCCGTGGGCCGGGCTGGCAACGCGCACGTAGCGCTGCACCACCAGCTTGCGCTCGCGCAGCGCGGCGGCAAGCAGGCGCAGCTGGGCGCGCTGTTCGGCATGCGCGCCCTTGAGCTGGTCGATCACGCGTCTGGCTTCCGCGGGATCGGCATCGCCCGTGCCTTCGAAGGCATAGCTGAAGCGGTCGATCAGGGCGTCGAAATTGGCCAGGCAGATCAGGTCTGCGACCAGCCCGCCGCGCGAATGCGAAACCAGGCTGATGTGCGCGCCGGGCGGCAGCGCCCGGACCAGATCCAGCGCGTTGTCGATCGGACTTTGCGACAGCGTGTGGTGTTCGAGCGCGAAGATGCGGCCGGCAAAGCGGTTTTCGAGCGCGGCCCAGATATCCTGGCCGCCGGTGCGCAGGTCGCCGAAGCTGCCCGAGGTGCTCGAACCCGTGCCGTGAATGAAGATCAGCATCGGCGCCGGCTGCTCGCCAGAATCCGCAAGCGGCAAGGCTGCGTTGCCAAAACCGGCTTCGACCGGCTCGAATTCGCCAGCGCCTGCCCATCGATAGAGGCCGGGAGGGCGCTCCAGGCGGCTTTCGATCGCCCCCATCAGCGCCTTGGTGCCGGCCCAGCTCACGCCCAGCTCGGCGATATTCCCAAGCCTGCCTGGCCCGGGTTTGCCTGCGGCCATTTCCCCAAGCCGCTTTTGCGCCGCTTCGATGATCGGATCAGGCCTTTCTCCAGCGACAAGCGTGAACGCCTTGCTGATCAGGCCGCCCATCGCAGTGCCGAAGCCGCCCCGCGCAACAGAGCCTTCGATGCGCAGCTTCTCGAGCAGGATCTCGCCATCGGGTCCGAGCAGTTCGGGATGCGCCAGCGCCAGTGTGTCGCGAAGCCGCTCGGCGCTCGTGATCAGCGTGCCGCCATCGCTCAGTTCCAGCACGACGATCTCGTCGGCCCTGGCTTCGCGGATTTCATCGTGCACGCCGTCGGCAGCGCTTCGGCTGCTGGCGCTCAGATCGAAGCTGCCGGTCGCCCGAAAATAGTCGGCGGGCAGGAAAGGGTCCTGGCCCTGTTCGTTCGATCGGGAGGTCGGCCGCAGCACGGGCGGCAGCGTGACAGGTCCTTCGCGGCCGGTGAGCCTGAGTGCAATTGTGGAATCCGCCATGGCTGCTCCCGGTGTGGCTTGCTCTCACTCGGACGAAGGCCGCGCAACGCGAGCCGGCAAGCCGGGCCGCGCTTTGAAACGAATCAGGTCAGGTAAATAGCTTGCGCCTGCGCGCCTGCGCGCTGCCGACGATCTGCGGGCTTTGCGGGTACTGCACCGATGGAAGATAGACCGGGTTGATGGCGGCCTGCCACTCGGCGTAGGTGGCGTCCGGCTTGAGCGAGGCCAGTGTCTTGAGCGCGTAGTAGGTGAAAGCCCCGTTCGGGCGGTTCTTGATCCGCGCGTCGTAGCTGAAGTTGTTCGGGCCTTCCTTGCATCCCGACAGTAGCAGGTCTCCCGATGTGCGCGACAGGGCGCCGGTGAAGGCCGAACTTGGCGCGCTCACTGGAACCGAAGCCAGAGGCTTGCCGCTGGCGCCCTTGGGCAACTGCTCTGGCGCCATCCAGTTGCCGATCGGCATGAAGCGCGGGCGCGGCACGTCGTCGGCCTCCGGGTCGGGCGCTGCGGCGCGGGTCACTGTGCCCGAATGACAGCTGTCGGCCAGCAGCACCAGCCGCACACCGGGTTTGCGGGACGCGAAAATCGCATGGATCTCGTCGTCGGTGAGCGCGGCGCCATTGGTCTGGATGTCGTACGGGCAAAGCGCCTCGTCGAGGCCGTCGATCTCGTCACCGTTGGTGTCGGGCACGTAGGTGCCATGGCCGGAAAAGGAGATCACGACGACATCGTCCTTGACCGCGCTGCCGATCACGGACTTGAAGCCGTCGAGCATGGCTGCCTTGGTCGCCTGCTCGTCAAGCAGCTTGGTGACCGCAAAGCCCCGGGCCGTTAGTTCAGCGGCCCAGTCGTTGGCATCGTTCACGCATCCGGAAAGATCCATGTGGGTTCCGGGGTAGTTGTTGATACCGATGCACAGTGCTTTCTTGCTCATGGCGGCCTTGGTTTTTGTTTTCAATACCGGCATTTTCAGCGCACCAGTTCATCTATATCCACAGGAATTACGCTTTATCACATGATGATATGAAAAGCTGTTGAGGTCACGCTCGACGTTGAGAGTTATGCCATCGATGAATGTAATCAACACAATCTCGCAACCCCCTCGCTTGGCAAACCTCTTATTTCCCCTGATTCTCCCTCGCGCGGGGCGCGGAGGTCGGGCAGGGGGAGGGGTTATTGATGCGATTGCCTGTTGGTAGATTACATTGATTTAAGAAACGCAAGGGTTGCACTGGCGCGCTATCCTCAAGCTGTTCACGCGGTTGAGGACCGTGCGTGCGGCATGCAACCCTTTCCTTGGAAAGTTACTCAATGATCGAAGCACTGGTCTCGGGCAAGCTGCACGGCCAACCCGCCCAAAAGACCGCCAGGACGGGAACGCTGTTCGTGGTCGCCAAGGTGCGCGCCCATGCCGGCGACGCCGATGTGTTCGTGAACGTGAT
>JBDSZF010000199.1:0-13579 GCA_039925285.1 Polaromonas sp. | reverse complement strand
CACCGGCCGCCTGGCATCGCTCGACGTGATGGAGTTGAACCCGGCGCTGGATCTGCGCAACGCGACGGCGGAAGTGGCGCTTGACCTGATGGAAAGCCTGTTCGGAAAAAGCACGCTGATGCGGCGCGTCTGAACCGGCAAATCTAGGGGATCGCACACCAGGGGGCCGTGTTGTGCGCCAGGCCCATCCACAAGGCCCAGCCGGAAGTTGCCGCCAGGGCCAGACCCGCCAGCCGGATGCCCCACTCGCCGCTGCCGCTGCCACGCAGGCGCAGCAGCAGCCAGGGGCCGATCAGCAGGGACACGCTGCTGCCCAGCGCGAACAGCGCCATGGTGAGCGCGCCATCGATCGGCCCCCCGCTGAGCGCGGCCACCAGCACGGCCGAGTACAGCAAGCCGCAGGGCATGAAAGCCCAGAGCGCGCCAATCGCCAGTGGCGCGCCACGGCCCCAGGCCGCATTGAAAGCCCGCACCCGGCGCCAGACGCTGCGCGCGGTGCTGTCGAGCCAGACCGGCTGACGGGCCAGCACCACCAGCATCAGCCCCATCATCATCACCGCCACATGAAACAGCGTCCAGACCGGACGCATGACCGCCGTTTGTGTCGTCAGCCAGCCCAGCCCCTGCATCGACGCAGCCGCCACCGCACCGAGTAGCGAATAACTGGCCAGGCGGCCCGCCTGAAAGGTCCAGAGGGCCGAAGTTTTGCGCTTGCCGGCGGCGTTGCCGATGCCCGCGCAGGCCGCACCGCACATGGCGATGCAATGAGGCCCACCCGCCAGTCCCATGAGCAAGGCCGTCATGGCCAGAGATGTTTGCATGCGCTGGTTTTAGATGATCCTGGAAAACATTGCACGCGTGTGGTCGGCCTGCAGATAGCGGTCAAACACCATCGCCACACCGCGAACGAAGTACCAGCCCATGGCCGTGATTTGCAGGCCGGTGTCGTTGACCTCTACCAGTCCTTGCGCCTGCATGCCACGCAGGGTTGCCAGCTCGGTGGCGAAGTAGCTTTTGAAATCAATCAGATGCGCCAGGTCAATGGACTCGAACTCCAGTTCGCCCTGGCACATCAGCGCCATGATGACGCTGCGCCGCACCAGGTCATCGCGCGACAGCGCCAGGCCCCGCACCACAGGCAAGCGTCCCTGATCCAGATAGTCGTAATATTCCTCCAGGGTCTTGGCGTTCTGGCTGTAGGTGGCGCCTACCCGGCCAATGGCAGACACGCCCAGGCTGATCAGGTCGCAGTCGGGCTGGGTGCTGTAGCCCTGGAAGTTGCGGTGCAGGCGCCCCTGACGTTTGGCGACAGCCAGCGCATCATTGGGAAGCGCGAAGTGATCCATGCCCACATAGACATAGCCGGCATCCTGAAACGCCAAAAGCGATCGTGACTGCATTGACAGCTTGGCACCCGCCGTGGGCAGCTCGGCAACAGAAATGCGGCGTTGCGGCTTGAAGCGATCGGGCAGATGGGCATAGGCATACAGCGCAATGCGATCTGGCCGCAATTGGGTCACTTGTGCCAGTGTCCGATCAAACGACTCCGGGGTTTGCTGTGGCAGTCCATAAATCAGATCGACATTGATTGACTCGAAACCCATGGAACGCGCGGACTCCACCAGCGAGAACACCTGCTCGGCGGGCTGGACACGATGAACAGCCTTTTGTACGGCAGGATCGAAATCCTGGACACCGAAGCTCAGCCGGTTGAACCCCAGCTCGGCCAGCGTGGCCAGGCGGGTGGAATCAACGGTCCGAGGGTCCACTTCAATGGCGTATTCCCCGCCCTGCGCAAAGGTAAAACTGCGCCGAAGAATGCGCATCAATTCACGCAGTTCGCCGTCGCTCAGAAAAGTGGGGCTTCCGCCTCCCAGATGCAACTGGCTGACCGCCTGGCCAGCACCGAGCTGGGTCGTGTACAAATCGACCTCGCGGCTGAGGTAGCGCAGGTAAGTTTCGCCGCGCTCATGGTGTTTGGTGACGATCTTGTTGCAGGCACAGTAGTAACACAGCGACTCGCAAAACGGGATATGCACGTAAATTGACAGCGGCAAAAACATGGCAGCGGCCCCGTTCCGGCGTTGTGCCAGCGCCTGGGTCACATGTTCGGCCGTGAAGGCTTCCACGAAACGGTCTGCCGTCGGGTAGGAGGTGTAGCGAGGGCCGGAAATATCAAAACGGCGAATCAAATCAGAAGAGGGGATGGGCATACAATTAACCGCAAGAGCGTTCATAACGGTTCCTTGAAACGCGAACCCGCACTCTCGGGAGCGGGCACTGCCAATGTATAGCCAACACCGCTTGGTTTATTTGACATAGATCAGCGGTCAACAATGTCGCAGATCAAACAACGAACCCTTGTCAGGAAAATCTCATGTTTGAGGTCACACCAGAATCTGTGGAAACAGGCAAACAAGGAAATGCTGCCGGCGATATCAAAACTCACCCCATGACCCCCTCCGCCATCAAGGTTGCCTGCTCTAACTGCAACCTGCGCGAACTGTGCATGCCCATGGGCCTGAAGGCCGACGAGCTGGACAAAATCGATGAAATCGTCGCAGTTCGTCGCAAGGTCAAACGGGGAACCCGCTTGTACAGCAATGGTGAAAAATTCACTTCGCTGTTTGCGATCCGTACCGGTTTTTTCAAAACATGCATTACCACCGAAGATGGCCGTAATCAGGTCACCGGTTTCCAGATGGCTGGCGAGATCATCGGGCTGGACGGCATCGTGAAGGATCACCATACCTGTGATGCGGTGGCGCTGGAAGACGCCGAGGTGTGTGTCATGCCATTCGATCGAATAGAGGAGCTGTCACGGGAAGTTGTTGCCCTGCAGCGGCATGTGCACAAAATCATGAGCCGAGAGATTGTGCGCGAGCATGGCGTGATGCTGTTGCTGGGGAGCATGCGCGCGGAGGAACGCCTGGCAGCCTTTCTGCTCAACCTGGTGCAGCGGCTGCATGCCCGAGGGTTTTCACAATCCGAACTACTGCTGCGCATGACGCGAGAGGAAATTGGCAGTTACCTGGGGCTTAAGCTCGAAACTGTGAGTAGAACTTTCTCCAAATTCGTTGAAGAAGGTATTGTGGAAGTCAAGCAGCGCCATGTGCGCATCCTCAACACCGAGGCCCTCAAGCTGATCGTCAATAACCAGCAGCAGCCCTGCCAATAAGCCAATAAGCGCTTTCCAGTAACCCGCTAGGCAGAGCGATTGACCTCGAAAGGTGATATGGCGAGCAGCGTCGTCAAGGCGCTGGAAGCCATGGTCAGCAGCCAGAAGATGAAAAAAGCCAAGGTATAAACAGCTTCCCGGGACAAGGCCAGTGGCTGGCCGAACCACTGCAAGTTCTGTGGATCCACCAAGGCGAACACCAGCATTTCCATGACGCCAGCCAGCAGGAAGGCGGGCCATGCAATCCACATCAGTCGTTGGGCTAGCATATTGTTCCGGTCCTTCTGGTGATCTTCAGGATTCAATATCGAGTCAAGGCTTCAGGGCTCAGCCGGTGCGGGGATGCCCGTTGCAGCGTGGTTCCGAGCCTGCATCGCTGGCGCCATGTTGGTGCTCGAAGGCTTTGTCTCGGACTTTATGGCCTGAGATTGCGCGCCTTGGCCATAGCTGGTGACCACAGGATCAGGAATCTTGATGGCCAGGTACAAAGTAATGAATGACGCCACGACCACAATGGCTGGCCCTGCAAACACCATCCACACATGAGCAAACTTCCACCAGGGTTGTCCATATTCTTCGTTCATGACAGTTCCGTTCTTTAGCGAGGCACCAAAAAGACCGACTTCTCGGTCACGCGCTCTGGGGTGTTGAGGGCTTCGATTTCGAAATGTATCTCATGCGAGCCCGCACTGGCAGCCTCATAGGGCAGTTGCAAGGTGAGCGGCACCCAGCGTGACCCGGTAGCATCCACCGAGAATGTTCCTTCAGAAGTCAGCATCAAGCCCGGCAATCCACTGGCCGTGACACGGTAGTTTTGCGGGCTTTCAGTCGCATTCATCACCTGCAGGCGGTACACATTCTCGATCTTGCCGCCACTGACGATTCGCGCCAGCGAAGCACGATCACGCATCACATCGACCTTGAACGATGAGCGCAAGGCCAGACTGGTGAACAAGGCGACAGTGACGCCAATCAAGATGGCGCTGTAAACCAGCACGCGCGGGCGGAATATGCGGCGTAGGAGTTGCGATTTTCCCCAGCCCTGCGCAACCGCATTCTGGGTGGAATAGCGAATCAAGCCGCGCGGGTAGCTCATCTTGTCCATCACGGTGTCGCACGCGTCGATGCAGGCGGCGCAGCTGATGCACTCGTACTGCAGACCCTTGCGGATATCAATGCCTGTGGGACAGACCTGAACACACAGCGTGCAATCAATACAGGAACCCAGACTCAGCGCTTTGGGGTCGGCTTTCCTGGAGCGCGAACCGCGCGGCTCACCGCGTGCCTCGTCATAGGTCACGATCAGGGTGTCCTTGTCAAACATCGCGCTCTGAAAGCGTGCGTAAGGGCACATGTATTTGCAGACCTGCTCACGCATATAGCCCGCGTTGCCATAGGTGGCAAATCCGTAAAAGAAAACCCAGAAGGTTTCCCAAGGCCCCATGCCTGCGGTGAGGAAACTCATGCCGAGTTCCCTGATGGGCGTGAAGTAGCCCACGAAGGTGAAACCGGTCCACAGCGAGAGGGCCAGCCACAAAAACTGCTTGCCGGCCTTGCGGGCCAACTTGTTCAGTGACATGGGGCTGGCGTCAAGGCGCAAGCGCGCCGACCTGTCGCCCTCGGTGATCTTTTCCAGCCAGAGAAAAATTTCGGTATAGACCGTCTGCGGACAGGCATAACCGCACCACTGACGCCCTGCCACAGCCGTGAACAAAAATAGCGACAAGGCGGAGATGACCAGGATGCCGGACAGGTAAATGAAATCCTGCGGATAAAGAACCAGCCCCAGAATATAAAAACGTCGCGCCTCCAGGTCGAACAGCACCGCCTGCCGCTGGCCCCACTCCAGCCACGGCAGACCATAAAAGACGATCTGTGTGATGTACACCATCGCCCAGCGCCATTTTGAAAACAATCCCGTGACGCTGCGCGGGTAAATCTTCTTTTGAGCCTGGTAGAGACTGATGATCTCGCCGTCGCCCCCCACGGCCGAGGCTTGCAGCGGCTCGCCAGCCACCACCGCAATCGGTATGACTTTTCTGGGCGCTAGCTTTGAATTTTTCACGACTACGGCTCCATGCCAAAACCCCAGTAGGAGTCCGGCCGGGTGAGAATCACTTCAGCGCTACTGCGCCAGGCTTGTTGGACAAGCTCCATACATAAGAAGCCAACACATGGATTTGGGATTCGGTGAGTTTGCCTGCCTGGGCAGGCATCTGGTTCACCTTGCCATTATTGATCATTGCCACAATGGCGTTTTCACCCCATCCGTGAAGCCAGATGTCATCGGTCAGGTTGGGGGCGCCAATCGCCTGATTGCCCTTTCCATCCACCCCATGGCATGCAGCGCAGGCACCAAATTTACTTTTTCCAAGCGCAGCCTTGACGGAGTCGTGCGGACTGCCGGACAAACTTAAAACATAGTTGGCCACATTGCGCACATCATCAGACGAGCCGACAGCCGCAGCCATCGGCGGCATGTTGCCAATACGGCCCTTCGTCAGCGTTTCCACGATCTTGTCGGGCACGCCGCCATGCAGCCAGTCCTTGTCGGTCAGATTGGGGAAGCCTTTGCTCCCCCGTGCATCTGAGCCATGGCATTGCGAACAGTTGTTCATGAACAAACGTTCGCCAATTGCCATGGCCTGTGCATCGCCGGCTACGTCTTCGGGCTTCATGCCGTTGAACCTGGCATACAAAGGCTCGACTTCCTTGTTGCCCTTGGCTACTTCAGATTCGTACTGGCCGATCGCGCTCCAGCCAAACTTGCCGGCGTAATTGCCAAGGCCAGGATACATGGCCAGGTAACCCAGGGCAAACACCACGGTAATGAGGAACAGCCAGACCCACCAGCGCGGCAGCGGATTGTTCATCTCGCGCAGGTCGTCGTCCCAGACGTGACCGGTGGTATTGTCATTGGCGGTCATGGCTTTGGCCTGGCCGCTGAACCACAAGAGCAGCAGGCAGGCAAAGATACCGACCAGCGAGATGCCAGCCACATAGACCGACCAGAAATTACTGGTGAAATCGCTCATTTTTTCTTCCTTGTCCAGTTCTTGGCGCGGTCTATTCGTCTTGCATGAAGGGCAGCCGAGCCGCCTCATCAAAGCCTTTGGCATTGCGGCTGGACCAGGCCCACACCACAATTCCAATGAAAACTAAAAAAGTGGCCACCGTTACGATGGATCTAAGCGTGTTGATATCCATTGCCGCAGGCCCCATCAAGTTATTTACGGTGAATCCCGAGTACCTGCAGATAGGCAATCACGGCTTCCATCTCGGTTTTCCCCTTGACTTGCGCCGCGGCCTTGGAAATCTGCTCATCCGTGTAAGCTGTTCCCACCGTGCGCAGCCCTTGCATATGGGCCTTGATGGAGGAATCATCCACCGTGGTTTTTTCCAGCCAGGAGTAAGCCGGCATGTTCGACTCAGGTACCAGATCGCGCGGATTGTTCAGGTGAATCCGATGCCATTCATCGCTGTACTTGCCGCCCACGCGTGCCAGATCAGGACCGGTACGCTTGCTGCCCCACTGAAACGGGTGGTCGTAAACGAACTCGCCAGCGACAGAGTAAGGACCATAACGCAGAGTCTCGGCACGGAACGGACGGATCATCTGTGAGTGGCAGTTGTAGCAACCCTCGCGCTGATAAATGTCGCGACCGATCACCTGCAGCGCGGTGTAAGGCTGCAGGCCCTTGATGGGCTCGGTCGTGGATTTCTGAAAGAACAGGGGCACGATCTCTACCAGGCCGCCGAAGGCGAGCACGATGAGAATCAGCACAATCATCAGAAAGTTGTTGGTTTCGACCTTCTCGTGAGAAAGACCGCCGCTTGATTTTTGGTTAGTCATGTTGTTGTTTTCCTCAAGCGTGCGCCACGGCAGCCGGAATGGTGACGGTGACTGAACGACCGGCTGTGGCAGTCTTGAAGGTATTCCACAGCATGACAATCATGCCGCCCAAATACAGCAAGCCGCCCATCAATCGCAGTACATAGAAGGGGAAGGTAGCCTTGACCGACTCGACAAAGGTATAGGTCAGCGTGCCGTCCGGATTGACCGCACGCCACATCAGACCCTGCATGACGCCGGCAATCCACATGGCGGCGATGTAGATCACGATACCGATGGTAGCGGTCCAGAAATGGACTTCCACGGCCTTCATGCTGTACATCTGCTTCTGGCCGAAGAGACGCGGAATCAGGTAGTACATGCTGCCAATGGTGATCAGGCCCACCCAGCCCAAGGCACCGGAATGCACATGCCCAATGGTCCAGTCGGTGTAATGAGACAGCGCATTGACGGTCTTGATGGACATCATCGGACCTTCAAACGTGCTCATGCCATAGAAGGAAAGCGCCACGATCAGGAAGCGCAGGATCGGATCGTCGCGCAGTTTATGCCAGGCGCCCGACAGGGTCATGATGCCGTTGATCATGCCACCCCAGCTTGGCGCCAGCAGGATCAGCGAGAACACCATGCCGACCGACTGGGTCCAGTCAGGCAAAGCGGTGTAGTGCAGGTGGTGAGGACCGGCCCACATGTAGGTAAAAATCAGCGCCCAGAAATGCACGATCGACAGCCGGTACGAGTACACCGGACGCTCGGCCTGCTTCGGTATGAAGTAATACATCATGCCCAGGAAACCTGCGGTCAGCAGGAAACCCACTGCATTATGGCCATACCACCATTGCACCATGGCATCCTGGACACCGGCGTAGGCCGAGTAGGACTTCATGAAGCCGACCGGAATGGCGGCGTTGTTCACCAGATGCAGCATGGCGATGGCGATGATGAACGCGCCATAAAACCAGTTGGCAACGTAAATATGCTTGACCTTGCGGGTGCTGATGGTGCCAAAAAATACAAACGCATAGGCCACCCAGACCAGCGTGATCAGGATGTCAATCGGCCATTCAAGTTCGGCATATTCCTTGCCCTGGGTGTAGCCCAGCGGAAGGGAAACCGCCGCAGCCACGATCACGGCCTGCCAGCCCCAGAAAACGAAGGCGGCCAGCTTGTCCGAGAACAGACGCACCTGACAAGTGCGCTGCACCACGTACAGGGAAGTCCCCATCAAGCCGCAGCAGCCAAATGCAAAAATCACCGCATTGGTGTGCAGGGGGCGCAAACGGCCATAGCTGAGCCAGGAAATTCCGAGATTGAGCTCCGGCCAAGCCAGCTGGGCAGCGATGATCACGCCGACCAGCATACCGACCACACCCCAAACCACCGTCATGATGGCAAACTGCCTTACAACGGTATCGTTGTAGGTCGTGGCCCGTGTATTGGCAAACGTCATTTTTACCTCTTGTCTGAATAACCCTGCAAGCGTAACGTGCGGTCACGAATTGAAGATTGACTTGCGTCAATCTTCACGCAGAATACGCTCCCCCTCGGCGTCAATATCTTCAAACTGACCCCGGTAAATGGCCCAACCCAAGCCCCCAAGGATGAAAAAAACCAGAATGACCGACAAGGGAATCAGCAAAAAAAGGATGTCCATCAAAGCTTCTCCAGGGGTGGAATGGCCGTCGATAGGCGCAATGCATTGAGCACCACCAGCAGCGAACTGAGTGCCATGCCCAGTCCGGCCAGCCACGCAGGCAACCAGCCAAGCACCGCCAAGGGTACGCAGACGGCGTTGTAGATAGCCGCCCACCACAGATTCTGACGAACGATGCGGAAAGTGCGCCGCGCCAGCAATAAAGTCTGCGCTACGGTGCCCAGCCGGTCTCCGAGCACGACAAAGTCAGATTGCGCCTGCGCCAGCGGCACGGCCTGACCGAAAGCGAACGACACATGCGCTCCCGCCAGTACCGGGCCGTCGTTCAGGCCATCGCCCACCATGGCCACTTTGCGGCCCTGCGACTGCAGTCCACGCAGGAAGGCCAGCTTGTCCTGCGGCGTACAAGCGCCCCTGGCGTCGTTGATGCCGGCTTGCCGGGCCACCCGGACGACGGATTCAGGCAGGTCGCCCGACAGCAGATGCACCTGCACCCCTTGAGCCGTCAGCGCGGCCACGGTAGCCTTGGCGTCGGGGCGCAAGTCCTCTTGCATCTCAAAGGTCGCAACCCAGCCTTGATCGTCACTCAGGCAGGCATGCAGCGCGTCCGTAGCGGGCCGGTCCACATCGCAAAATCGGGCCGAACCCAGGCGCGCCCACACGGCAGACGTTGGAATGTCGCCAAGACAAAGTCGTCCTGAAACGCCCTGTCCGGCGGTTTCCTGAACCTCTTGCGCCATCAACGCCCCATGCCGCAACCCATCGCCCCGCCCTGCCGCCGCCAGCGCGCGCGATACCGGATGCAGCGAATGCTGCGCCAGCGCGGCGGCCATGGCCAAGGCGTCCTCACTGGAAACGCCTTGGCGGGTATGCACTGCGGACAACGCGAATGCATCGCGCGTCAGGGTGCCGGTTTTGTCGAACACCACCGTATTGACGGCGGCCAGTGCTTCCAGGGCCTGCAGGCGGCGCACCAGCACACCGCGCCGCGCCAGGGCTCCGGCGCTGGCCAGCATGGCCGCGGGCGTGGCGAGCGACAGCGCACAGGGACAGGTCACGATCAACACCGCCACCGCCACCATCAGCGCATGGCCCGGGTCATGCGACCACCAGTAAGCGCCCGCCCCGCCTGCCGCCACCAGGACAAAAACCAGGAAGGGCTTGGCAATGCGGTCCGCCAGCAATGCCAGCTGCGGCCTGGACGTCGAAGCACTTTCCATCAGCGCCACAATCTGTGCAAAGCGCGTCTCGCCGCCGGTATGCTCCACCCGCATCACCACGGCGGCAAGCAGGTTATGGCTGCCGGCGATCACGCTACCGCCTTCGCCGCGCGGCAAGGGGCGCGATTCACCGGTCAGCAGCGACTCGTCGGCCAGGGTATGGCCTTCCAAAATCACGCCATCAGCCGGAAAAGCCTCGCCCGGCAGCACCCGGATCACGTCGCCAGCACTCAATCGGCGCACGGCGATGCGCTCAAAAACACCGTCAGCGCCGCGCCGCTCCACGCTGTCAGGCAGGCGATTCATCAGGGCCTCCAGCGCGCCGGCGGTGCGGTCGCGCAGGCGCAGCTCCAGCCAGCGCCCGGTCAACAGGAAAAAGACAAACATGGTGAAGGAGTCGAAATAAACTTCGGCCCCGAAAATCCCGTTGGGCTCGAAGGTTCCCAGGGAACTCACGGCAAAGGTGATGGCCATGCCCAGTGCGACCGGCAGATCCATGCTGACGCGGCGATGGCGCAGGTCACGCAGCGCGTTCCTGAAAAAAGGCGCGCATGAAAACAGCAGCACCGGCAGCGAAAGCACCCAGGAAGCCCAGCGCAGCAATTGCGCCATGTCAGGCGCCAGGTCGCCCGGCTCGGCCACATAGGCGGGCCATGCATACATCATCACCTGCATCATGCACAGACCCGCCACGCCCAGGCGCCACAATGCCTGGCGTGTCTCGACACGCCGCCTGTCGCTGGCAAAGGCATCGTTGGCGGGCACGGCCGGGTAACCGGCCCGGGCGGCAGCCTGCATCCAGCCGGACGGTTTGATGGCCTGCTCTGACCAGACAATGCGGCCGCGATGACTGGCAGCGCTGATTTCTGCCGACAGTACGCCCGGCACGCGCCGCAAGGCGTCTTCTATGGTCAGCGCGCAGGCCGCGCAGTGCATGCCTTCAAACACCACGCTCGATTCCCAGCAGGCAGGCTGCTGGGCCATCGGCCGGCTGAAGGCGGACCACTCCTGCGGATCATCGAGCAGCGACAGTGGCGTCGAGTTGATCGACGAAGCAGGAATTTCGCCGGAAAGGCCAGTTGTTGACAGTGGAAGGGATGACAGGCTGGCCGTTTGCATGATCTGGAAGCTTACGATTTTTTCGGCGGGAGTCTGGCCCCAAAATTCAATTCACCCTAAAGCTCTTTCACGGCAGCCAGGCGGCGCATGATCTGCTGGACCAGGTCGCTCTGCATGTCGCGGTAGAGCAGGTTTTCTTCAGCCTCCTTGGCCAGCACGGCGGATTCATTGAAACTGATGTCGCGCTGAAGCGCAATTTCAGTCGCCTGAATCAGCTCCTTGCCTGCCGGCGTGCGCAGCCTGAACCTGAAACGCAGGCGCAGCTGAAACTCACGCACCTGACCGGAGGCATTCAGGCTGAGCACCACCTTTTCGCGCTGGTCGAGGAGCACATCGAGAATCACCTGCGCCTCGTTGATCAGGCGCGCATCGCTGATCACCTGGACCTTGCGCGTGGCTTCCAGCGACCTTCGCAGCTCAACGCCCAGCGGAGACGATTCAGGCTGACTGCTGTACAGGGTGGAAAACGCGAAATCGGGCGCTTTGCGCAGTGCAAAGCCGCAGCCGCTCAGACTGATTAACGCGAGTGAGGCGGAGGAAGCCGCAAAAACCAGGAAAGCGCGACGCTGCATGGGATGCCTTGTTGAGTGTTCGAAACAGTTGACGACCGTTAACGCCTGTTATCTCAAACAACGATATTGACCAGCCGGCCCGGCACCACGATGACCTTCTTCGCGGGTGCGCCTGCCGCCTGCTTGATGAAAGCCTCCGACGCCAGCGCGGCCGCCTCGATGGTCGCTTTGTCGGCGCCAGCGGGAACCGTGACCGAGCCGCGCAGCTTGCCATTGATCTGCAGCATGAGTTCGATTTCGTCCTGCTGCAGGGCGCTGGCGTCCACTTCGGGCCAGGGCGCGTCGAGCAGATCGCCGGACTGCGCTGCATAACCCAGCTCGGACCACAAGGCATGCGTCAGGTGCGGCGCTACAGGATAGAGGCAACGCAGCAGGATGCCGAAGCCTTCACGCAAGGCTGCCACGGAGGCCGCGGAAACTTCGCCCTTGAAGTCTTCCAGTGCGTTGAGCAGCTTCATGCTGCCCGAGACGACCGTGTTGTACTGCATGCGCTGGTAATCGTAGTCCACCTGCTTGAGCAGGGTATGGACTTCGAGCCTGAGCGCCTTGGTTTCCTTATCAAATTGGCCTCTAGCGCCTTCTGCCTCTGCGCCACCAGCTTCTGAATTCATAGCGGACAGCTTGAAACCGAAATTCCAGACGCGGCGCAAAAAGCGGTAAGAGCCTTCAACACCCGCGTCATTCCACTCCAGCGTGGCTTCGGGCGGCGCAGTGAACATGGTGTACAGACGCGCGGTGTCGGCGCCGTATTTTTCAATGATGTCCTGCGGATCGACGCCGTTGTTCTTCGACTTGCTCATGGTGCCCACGCCTTCGTAGTCGATGAGCGTTCCGACGGGCAGGTCGCCCACGGCGTTTTTGAGCCGGGCAGCGCTAATCTTGCCGTCATCGCCCTGCACATGCTCGACATCATGCGGCCAGAAGTATTCCTTGCCGCCCTTGTCGGTGCGGCGCGAATAGATGTGGTTGAGCACCATGCCTTGCGTCAGCAGCTTGGTGAAAGGCTCATCGACCTTGACCAGCCCGAGGTCGCGCATCACCTTGGTCCAGAAGCGGGCGTAGAGCAGATGAAGAATCGCATGCTCGATGCCGCCGATGTACTGGTCCATCGGCATCCAGTAGTCGGCCCCTTCGGCCACCATGTTGTCGGCATTCTTCGGATCGCAATAGCGCATGAAATACCACGAACTGTCCACAAAAGTGTCCATGGTGTCAGTTTCGCGCCGGGCCGGCTTGCCGCAGACCGGGCAGGTGACGCCGGCATGGAAGCCTTCGTGCCTGTGCAGCGGGTTGCCCGAGCCGTCGGGCACGCAGTCCTGCGGCAGCACCACCGGCAGGTCTTTTTCGGGCACCGGCACGGCGCCGTGCTCGTCGCAGTGGATGATGGGAATCGGTGTGCCCCAGTAGCGCTGGCGGCTCACGCCCCAGTCGCGCAGGCGCCAGGTGGTTTTTTTCTCGCCCAGGCCAAGGGCTGCCAGGTCAGCAGCGACGGCATCGACGCAGGCCTTGAAGGCCAGCCCGTCGTACTTGCCGGAATGGATGGCCACGCCCTGCTGCTTGTCGCCGTACCAGTCGGCCCAGGCCTCAAGGCTGTAGGCCTGGCCCTTGACGTCGGTGACCTGCTGGATAGTCAGGCCGTATTTCCTGGCGAATTCAAAATCGCGCTCGTCGTGCGCCGGCACGCCCATGACGGCGCCGTCGCCGTAACTCATCAGCACATAGTTGCCAACCCAGACCTCGACCTGCTCGCCGGTCAGCGGGTGCGTGACCATCAGGCCGGTGCGCTGGCCTTTTTTCTCCTGCGTGGCCAGCTCGGCTTCGGTGGTTCCGCCGGCCTTGCATTCCTCTATAAAGGCTGCGAGTTGGGGGTTCGTTGCAGCGGCATGCAGCGCCAGCGGATGCTCGGGCGCCACGGCGCAGAAGGTCACGCCCATGATGGTGTCGGCGCGCGTGGTGAAGACATACATCCGGCCGTCGCCAATC
>JBDSZF010000198.1:0-10256 GCA_039925285.1 Polaromonas sp. | reverse complement strand
CTAGCGCACCGTGCGCTGCAACGCAACAATTTTCATGCCCGAAAGGCCTGCAAGAACCCGCAAATGCGATCAATCGCCCACAAAGTCAGCCCTGGGCGACCAGCACCTGCGTATAGGGATGGCGCGGCGCATCCAGCACCTCTCGTACGCCGCCCGATTCCACGATTTCGCCATCTTTCATCACCATCACCTCATGGGCCATGGCCCGAATCACATCCATATCGTGCGTGATCAAAAGATAGCTCAGGCCGCGTTCCCGCTGCAGCCGCTGCAGCAGCGCCAGCACCTGCTTCTGGATGGTCACATCCAGCGCACTGGTGGGTTCATCGAGCACCAGCAAACGGGGATTGATGATCAGCACCCGGGCAATCGCCAGCCGCTGGCGCTGCCCGCCTGAAAACTCATGCGGGTAGCGCCGCAGCAAGCCCGGAAACTGCGCCTCGCTCATGCCCACATCCGCCAGGGATTGTTCGACGCGCATCCTTCTTTCATCCTGACTCAGTGAAGGCTCATGCACCAGCAAGCCCTCCTCCACAATCGCTTCCACCGTCATGCGGGGCGACAGCGAGGAAAACGGATCCTGGAACACCACCTGAACCGCCTTGCGAATGGCCTTGTCGCCAGCGGCCTGCCTGGTCCAGGACTGCCCGGCCGCCTGCAATTGCCCGGAAAAAGGCAACAGCCCCAGACTGGCCAGCGCCAGGGTGGATTTGCCAGAACCTGACTCGCCAACGATTCCGAGGGTTTTGCCCGGCGCAATGGAAAAGCTGGCATCCTTGACGGCAACAAACTCACCGCTTTTAAACCAGCCCCGCAAGCCCGGAACGGCCACGGGATAAGCGACGCGCAAATTGCTGGCGTGCATGACGGGAGATGAAGGCTCGGCTGAAGCGCTGGATTCCACGACATCCCGCACCGGCTTGCTGTCGATCAATTTACGGGTATAGGGATGCTGCGGTCGGGCAAAAACCTCAGCGACTCTGCCCTGCTCCACGATATGGCCGTTTTCCATAACGGCGACCCGATCCGCAAAGCGGTGCACCAGATTGAGGTCGTGGGTGATCAGCAGCACGGCCATGCCGTTACGCCGCTGCAAATCACTGAGCAGGTCCAGAATCTGGCCACGCAAGGTGACATCCAGCGCCGTGGTCGGCTCGTCAGCCAGCAGCAGCTTGGGGCTGCAAGCCAGCGCCATGGCAATCATGGCGCGCTGGCGCTGACCACCTGACAGCTGGTGTGGAAAGGAATTCGCCCGCCGTTCAGGTTCCGGCACGCCGGTACTGGCTAGCAATTCGATAGCTGCCTGTGCAGATGCAGATTGGGTGGCACCTTGCTTCAGCTGTAAAACTTCAGAAATCTGGTCACCCACGGTGAACAGCGGGTTCAGCGCTGTCATGGGCTCCTGGAAGATCATGGCGATGTCCCGACCGCGAATGTCAAGCAGCGCGCGTTCGGGCAGGGACAGCAGATCACCCAAACCGCCCGGCGCCTCAAAAAGCGCCTGTCCGCTGATCGCCGCATCCTGAACCAGCCGCAGCAGGCTAAGCGCCGTCACGGTCTTGCCGGACCCCGACTCACCCACCAGCGCCAGCTTTTCTCCCGGAGCAATCGAAAAGTCGATGCCACGCACGACCTCCTTGCCGGCGAATGAAACCCGCAGGTCTTTGACCTCCAGCAGTTGCTGCTGGTGGGATGCGAGTTCCGCCGACAGGCCGCCCTTAGGCGGAACAGCCCCCCCGGGGGGCAGCGTAGTACGCGAAGCGACAAGCGTGGGGGTCATGCGTCCGCCTTTCGCGGGTCCAGCGCATCGCGCAGGGCGTCGCCCATGAAGGTCAGCAGCAGCAAGGTAATCACCAGCACGGCAAAGGTTGACAGTGAAATCCACCAGGCATCGATATTGGCCTTGCCCTGGCTCAGCAGTTCGCCCAGAGAAGGCGTTCCCGGCGGAACACCCAGCCCCAGAAAATCCAGCGAAGTCAGCGCCAGAATCGCTGCACTCATGCGGAACGGCAAAAAAGTCACCACGGGCGTGAGACTGTTGGGCAGGATATGCCGCCACATGATCTGCAGATTGCTGACACCCAGGGCCTTCGCCGCTCGTACATAGTCCATCTGGCGGTTGCGCAAAAATTCGGCGCGCACATAATCCGACAGCCCCATCCAGCCAAACAGGCTGAGCAAAACGAGCAGCAAGGTCACGCTGGGCGCAAAAATAGCGCTAAAGATAATCAGCAAATACAACTCGGGCATGGAGCCCCATATTTCCATGAAGCGCTGTGCGATCAGGTCGGTCTTGCCGCCTGCATAGCCCTGGATGGCGCCGGCAATCACCCCCATCACCACACCGATGAAGGTCAGCGCCAGGCCAAACAGCACACTCAGGCGAAAGCCATAAATCAGTTGTGCCAGCAAATCGCGCCCCCGGTCATCGGTTCCGAACAGGTTGTCACGCGACGGCGCGGAAGGATTGGGCTCTTTGGCGAAATAGTTGATGGTGCGTGGCCCATAAGGATTGAGCGGATACACCGCCCAGTTAGCACCCTGGCTCAGCTTGTCGCGAATAAAGGGATCAAGGTAGTCAGTGGGCGTGTCAAAGTCGCCGCCAAAGGTTTTCTCGGAATAGTCCTTGACGAGCGGAAAGTACAGCTCACCCTGGTAACGCACCACCAGGGGTTTGTCGTTCGACAGCAGCTCGGCACACAGGCTGAACACCACCAGCAGGCAGAACAGAAGCAGGCTCCAGTAACCCAGCCGGTTGCGCCGAAAACGCTGCCAGGCACGGCGCGAGGGCGAGATCGACGGAGCCCCCACGCTTGTCGCTTCGCGTACTCCGCTGCCCCCCGAGTGGGCTGAGCTTTGGGGCGGCCCGGCGCGGCGCTCGGTGGCGCCTGCGTCCGGCACCCCGTGAGAAGCGCTGGCTGATTCAGTCGAATTTGACACGAGGATCCACCCACACATAACAAAGGTCGCTGACCAGCTTGGTCACCAGGCCAATCAGGGTAAACAGGTAAAGCGTGCCAAGCACGACGGGGTAATCGCGCCGGATCACGCTTTCGTAGCTCAGCAGGCCCAGCCCATCGAGCGAAAACAGGGTTTCAATCAGCAGCGAGCCGGTAAAAAATGCCCCGATGAACGCTGCCGGAAAGCCGGTGATGATGGGAATCAGCGCATTGCGAAACACATGCTTCCACAGCACCTGTCGCTTGCTCAGGCCTTTGGCACGGGCTGTCAGCACATACTGCTTGCGGATTTCCTCGAGAAACGAGTTCTTGGTCAGCACGGTAGTCACGGCAAAACTGCCCAGCACCATGGCCATGATGGGTAGCGTGATGTGCCAGAGGTAGTCGGTAATGCGCGCGCCCCAGCCCAGCGTTTCCCAGTTGGCCGAAGTCAGCCCGCGCAGCGGAAACCATTGCAGCTGCCCGCCAAACACCACCAGCAGCGCCACGCCCAGCACAAAGCCCGGAATTGCATAGCCGACCAGCACCACCAGCGTGGTGACAAAGTCAAAGCGCGAGCCGGCCCGCACCGCCTTGGCCACGCCCAGCGGCACCGCAATCAGGTAGCTGATGAAAAAGGTCCACAGCCCCAGGCTGACAGACACCGGCAGCTTTTCCTTGACCAGTTGCCAGACATCCTTGTGCTGGTAAAAGCTGTTGCCCAGGTCAAAGCGGGCAAACCGCCCAAGCATCTGGAAAAAACGCTCATGCACCGGCTTGTCAAAGCCGTACAGCGCCTTGATTTCCTCGATGCGCTCGGCATCCACGCCCTGCCGCCCCCGGTAGCCGGCCCCGCTGCTTGCTGCGCGTTCTCCGCCGGAATCACGGCCCTGCAACTGCGCCACCATCTGCTCCACCGGCCCGCCCGGCACGAACTGCACCATGGCAAAGGTCAGCAGCAGCACGCCGAACAAGGTCGGGATCATCAGCAGCAGGCGCTTGAGGATGTAGCTGGCCATGGTCAATCCATTCGTTCTAACTGAGGGAACGTCGGCCGCAGCGCCGGGCCGCCCCCAGCAAGGCCAGCCCCCTCGGGGTGCAGCGTAGTACGCGAAGCGACCAGCGTGGCGGTCATTTACTCCACCAGGTGCTCATGGCCCAGGTGTCGGGCTGGTAATACGGCGGAATGGTGGCAGGCAACACGAAAGGCCGCGGCCGGTAGCCGATCAGGAAGGCATCGCCGTAGTACTGCGGCACCGAGTAATAACCGTGCGTCAACACCCTGTCCAGCGCCCGCATGGCCGCGCCGAGTTCAGGCCGGGTCCTGGCGGTGACCACTTTTTGCAGCAGCGCATCAATGGCCGGATCGGCAATTCCCCAGACATTGGAAGACCCGGGCGTGGTCGCGGCCTTCGAGCCAAACAACTCCAGCAACTCGCCGCCCGGCGCGGTGCTGCCGGGCAATCGAAGCGTCGTGATCTCGAAATCAAAGGCATCCATTTTCTGCTTGCCCAGCGAGAAATCGACGATGCGGTAGGTCATCGTGATGCCCAGTTTTTCCAGCGCCTTCTGGAACGGCCCGACGATGCGCACCAATGAAGGCTGGTCGTTCAGGAACTCCATCGTGAAGGCTTCACCCCGGGCATTGCGCAGCGCACCATCGCGGTAAGTCCAGCCGGCTTCGCGCAGCAATGCCTGGGCCTGGCGAAGATTGGCGCGCAGGCTGCCGGGCGGCGTGGTGCTGGGCGACAGCGGCACCAGCCCAAACACTTCGGGCTTGAGCTGGGCGCGCAAGGGCTCCAGCAAAGCCAGTTCGTCCGGCTTGGGCAGGCCTTCGGCATGAAATTCGCTATTGGGAAAGTAACCGTTGACGCGCTTGTAAAGGCCGTAAAACAGCTGGCGGTTCATCCATTCAAAATCCATCGCCAGGCCGATCGCCTTGCGCACCCGCACATCCTGGAACTGGGGTTTGCGCAGGTTGAACACATAGCCCTGGAAGTCGCCGGGATTGTGGTTTTCAAAAGCCCGCTTGACCAGCTCGCCCGAAGCGAACTGCTTGCCGGTGTACTGGCGTGCCCAGTTGCGCGAGATGAATTCCCGCAAAAAATCGAATTCGCCCGCCTTGAGTCCCTCGAAACGCGAGGTTTCATCGAGGTAAATCTTGAAGCTGATACGGTCAAAGTTGAACTGCCCCTTGCGCGAGGGCAAATGGAGACCCCAGTAGCCTGGATCACGCACATAGGTGATGTCGCGCCCCATGGCAGGATTGGCGATTCTGTAGGGCCCCGAGCCAATCGGGATTTCAGACACGATCTTGTCGAAGGGCTTGGCCTGACCGTTGACCTTGCCCCAATCCCGGCTGAACACCGGCATGCCGCCCACCACCAGCGGCAACTCGGGATTGGGTGTCAGAAAATCAAACCGCACCACGCGCTCGGACACCACCGTAGCCCCTTTGACTTCGGCATAAATCGTGCGGTACTGCGGCGCGGCGAGTTTGCTGGTGAGCTGGGTATAGGAATGCAGCACATCGGCGGCCAGCACGGGCGCGCCATTATGAAAGCGTGCCTTGTCATTGAGGCGAAAAGTCGCCGACAGCCTGTCAGGCGCCACCGCCACGTCATCGGCCAGCAGTCCATAGGCCGTGCTCGGCTCTTCCGAATTGCCGGTCAGCAGGCTTTCAATCAGTAAAAGCCCCAGGCCATACGGTGCAGTGCCGCGCAAGGTGAACGGATTGAACTTGTCAAAGTTGGTCGGCCGTGTCGGCGGCACCATGCGGATTTCACCGCCTTTCGGGGCAGCGGGATTCACATAATCAAAATGACTGAAGCCGGCTGGATATTTGATGTCGCCAAACTGGGCATAGGCGTGGGCGGCCCAACTGGCCGGTACAAGGCACGCCATGCAGACCATCGTCAAGGTCCGTAAAAAAATCAAATCCCGCATGCGACAATTCTGCACTACTTAAGTTGGCCATTTTTTGCAGCCTGCTTCGATGCAAATCGCAAGCCTGCGCAAAACTGTTGACGAATCAAACCTACCTACTGGAGCATAAATAATGGGTTTTCTCGCGGGCAAAAAATTGTTGATCACGGGCGTTCTGTCCAACCGGTCCATCGCCTACGGCATTGCAAAGGCCTGCCGCGCACAGGGCGCCGAGCTGGCCTTCAGCTACGTGGGCGAGCGTTTCAAGGACCGCATCACCGAATTTGCAGCCGAGTTTGGCTCCAGCCTGATTTTTGACTGCGATGTCGGTTCTGACGAACAGATCGACAAGATGTTTGCCGACCTGGCCAAGACCTGGCCCACCTTTGACGGTTTTGTCCACAGCATTGGTTACGCGCCGCGCGAAGCCATTGCAGGCGATTTTCTGGACGGCCTGTCGCGTGAAAATTACCGGATTGCGCATGACATCAGCGCCTACAGCTTTCCTGCCATGACCAAGGCCGCCCTGCCTTACTTCAACCCGAAATCCGCCGTGCTGACGCTGTCCTACCTGGGCGCCGAGCGCATCATTCCGCACTACAACACCATGGGCCTGGCCAAGGCCAGCCTGGAAGCGTCGGTGCGCTACCTGGCCGAATCGCTAGGTCCCAGGGGCATGCGTGCGAACGGCCTGAGCGCCGGACCGATCAAGACCCTGGCGGCCAGCGGCATCAAGGACTTCGGCAAGCTGCTGGGCATGGTGGCCGCTGCCACGCCCCTGCGCCGCAACGTGACCATTGAAGACGTGGGCAACGTCGCCGCCTTCCTGATGAGCGATCTGGCCAGTGGCGTGACGGCTGAAATCACCTATGTGGACTGCGGCTTCAATGCGACGGCCGGCGCCAGCCGCGACAGCGAGTCAGTCGCCTGATTTCAGACAAAAAAATACCGCCAGTGCACGACTGATATGCGCTGGCAATTTTTAATTGTGTTCACCTAAGCGATTTGCAATGCAGCGACGTTTTTTCCTGTCCCTGATCAGCCTGACCCTCGCCGGCTCGATGCTGCCGGCTGCAGCTGACACGCCGTCGCTACCGTCCCTGCAGCCATCGGCACCCGCGTTGATGCTGGCCAATGTGTATCGCTCGGGCATCGTTCTGGCCGACTACTGGGTCAGTGAAAAATTCGATGGAATGCGCGGTTACTGGGACGGCCAGGCACTGTGGACACGCGGTGGTGAGCGCATTGCCGCACCGGGCTGGTTCACGGCGGGCTGGCCCAACGTGCCGATGGATGGCGAACTCTGGGCCGGCCATGGCCAATTCGCCAAGGCAGTTTCCACCGTGCGCCAGCAAACGCCCAATGATTCAGCCTGGCGCACCCTGCGTTTCATGGTATTTGACCTTCCCGCATCAGCCGCCCCGTTCACCGAGCGCATTCCGGCCTTGAATGGCGTGGTCAGCCGGATTGACCAGCCCTGGGTGCAGGCCGTGACGCAGTTCAAGGTGGCGAGTCCGCAGGCACTGCGGATCCTGCTTGCCAAGACGGTAAAAAACGGTGGCGAAGGACTGATGCTGCATCGCGGCGCGTCCCTGTACAAAGGCCAGCGCAGCGACGACCTGCTCAAGCTCAAGACGCACGAAGACAGCGAAGCGCGCGTCATGGCGCACATTCCGGGACAAGGCAAATATGCCGGCCAACTCGGCGCGCTGCTGGTGGAAACGCCAGCCACGGACGGCAAGCCACCGCTTCGCTTCAAGCTCGGCACCGGTTTTAGCGATGCCCAGCGGCAAAACCCGCCCGCACTGGGCTCACGGGTGACCTACCGCTTCAGAGGCTTGAACGACAGCGGCATCCCGCGCTTTGCCAGCTTCCTGCGGGTGCGCGAAGACTGACCCGCTGCCGTTGCTTTTGCCTATTTCTTGACGCAGTCGGCGTAGTAGCGGGTTTTTCCCTTGGCATCGACTTGCTCGACCAGACCATGGATGTCGGTCTCAAAGCCCGGGCACTGCGCGTTGAACTCGCGGGAGAACTTGAGGTAATCGACAATTTTCCTGTTGAACACTTCGCCCGGGATCAGCAGCGGAATACCGGGCGGATAAGGCGTTACCAGCCCGACCGTAATGCGGCCTTCCAGATGATCGATTTCCACCCGCTCAGTCGTGCGGTGGGCGATGTGGGCATAAGCGTCGCTTGGCTTCATGGCCGGTGCCAGGTCGCTCAGGTAGACATCGGTGGTCAGGCGTGCAATGTCGTACTTGGCGTACAGGGCATGAATATGCTGGCACAGGTCGGCCAGCCCCATGCGCTCGTACTTCGGGAACTTCTGGCAGAACTCGGGCAGGATGCGCCACATCGGCTGGTTCTTGTCATAGTCGTCCTTGAACTGCTGCAGCGCCGTCAGCAAGGTGTTCCATCGGCCTTTGGTAATGCCGATGGTGAACAGGATGAAGAAGCTGTAGAGACCGGTTTTCTCCACGATCACGCCATGCTCGGCCAGGAACTTGGTCACAATGCTGGCCGGAATGCCGGTCTTGGCAAATTTGCCGTTCAGGTCCAGCCCCGGCGTGACGATGGTTGATTTGATCGGGTCCAGCATGTTGAAGCCGGTTGCCATCTGGCCAAAGCCGTGCCAGTTGGTGGCGGGGTTCTTCGCCGTCTTGGCACTGCGCGACTCGCCCTTGATGATCCAGTCTTCGGCCCGGCCAATGCCCTCATCCACCAGTTTGTCCGGCCCCCAGACCTTGAACCACCAGTCAGCGCCATATTCGGCGTCGATCTTGCGCATGGCGCGGCGGAAATCCAGCGCCTCGGCAATGCTTTCCTCCACCAGTGCGGTGCCGCCCGGTGGCTCCATCATGGCGGCCGCCACGTCGCAGCTAGCAATGATGCTGTATTGCGGCGAAGTCGAGGTATGCATCAGATAGGCCTCATTGAAGAGATGCCTGTCGAGCTTGACGTTTTGCGAGTCCTGCACCAGCACATGGCTGGCCTGGCTGATACCGGCCAGCAGCTTGTGGATCGACTGCGTGGCATAGACCACCGCATTTTTCGGCCGGATGCGGTTCTTTCCCATCGAGTGGTAGGTGCCGTAAAACGGGTGGAAAGCGGCGTGCGGCAGCCAGGCTTCGTCAAAATGCAGGTTATCTATGTAGCCATCAAGCATGCCCTTGATGGTTTCGGTGTTGTACAGAACGCCGTCATAGGTTGATTGCGTCAGCGTCAGCACCCGGGGCTTGACTGTTGCGGCATCCACGCCCGTCAGCAGCGGATTGGCGGCGATTTTGGCGCGGATGGCCTCAGGCTCGAATTCGCTCTGGGGAATCGGGCCGATGATGCCGAAATGGTTGCGCGTCGGCTTAAGGAACACCGGGATCGATCCGGTCATGATGATGGCATGCAGGATGGACTTGTGGCAGTTGCGGTCCACGACCACCACATCGCCCGGCGCCACGGTGTGGTGCCAGACCATCTTGTTGCTGGTCGAGGTGCCATTGGTCACAAAAAAGCAGTGGTCGGCATTGAAGATGCGCGCCGCATTGCGTTCGCTGGCGCCGATTGCGCCGTTATGGTCCAGCAGCTGGCCCAGCTCCTCCACCGCGTTGCAGACGTCGGAACGCAGCATGTTCTCGCCGTAGAACTGGTGGTACATCTGCCCGACCGGGCTTTTCAGGAAGGCCACGCCGCCGGAATGGCCCGGGCAATGCCATGAGTAGGAGCCGTCTTCGGCGTAATCCAGCAGGGCCTTGAAAAACGGCGGTTGCACGCCTTCGAGGTAGCTTTTGGCCTCACGGATGATGTGGCGCGCCACGAACTCGGGCGTGTCCTCGAACATGTGGATGAAGCCATGCAGCTCGCGCAGGATGTCATTGGGAATATGGCGCGAGGTTTTGGTCTCTCCATAGACATAAATCGGCACGTCCAGATTTTTGCGGCGCACTTCGGAGATGAAGTTGCGCAGGTCGAGCACCGCCGGATCCAGATCGGGACCGGGCGTGAATTCCTCATCATCAATCGACAAAATAAAGGCGCTGGCACGGCTTTGCTGCTGCGCAAACTGCGACAGGTCACCATAGCCGGTAACGCCCAGCACGTCAAAGCCTTCGCTTTCTATGGCCTGGGCGAGTGCGCGGATACCCAGTCCCGAGGTGTTCTCGGAGCGGAAGTCCTCGTCAATGATGACAATCGGAAAGCGGAATTTCATGGCGTATGCAGCAATTTAGGTGCCCAGAACCTGTCGGAGGGCATAGAAAAAACGTTCAAAGGGCATAGACAGGTTGAGCCCGAACGGTTTGATAGAAGAAGGCTTTGCACCAATGGACAAAGATCGCGAACAGACGGCTTCTTGCGGCCGGTCAATTGCAATTTTCGCTTATCTCTGACGCAGGCCCA
>JBDSZF010000197.1:0-11877 GCA_039925285.1 Polaromonas sp. | reverse complement strand
ATCAGCTACGCGGGCGTGGCGCTGGTGTTCGGCCATGAAATCACGCTGCAGGGAAGCCATGCCGCCTGGGGCGCGCTGCTGGTATTTTTCAGCGCCATCAGTTATGCGCTGTACCTGGTGTACAGCGGCGAGATGGTCAAGCGGCTGGGCGCGCTGCGGCTGGTCGGCCTGGCGACCACAGTGGCCTGCCTGTGCTGCCTGCTGCAGTTCGTGCTGTTGAGGCCCCTGAGCGCTGCGGTGGTGGCGCCCGAGGTGATCTGGCTGTCGGTGCTCAATGCCACGCTGTGCACCGCCGTGCCGGTGCTGATGGTGATGATGGCGATTGAACGCATCGGCGCCAGCCTGGCCGCGCAGACCGGCATGATCGGCCCGCTGTCGACCATCCTGATGGGCGTGTTGATCCTGGGTGAACCTTTCACCGCCTGGGTGGCTGCCGGCACGGTGCTGGTGATCGCCGGGATTTTTGTTTTTACACGGGCGGCACGCTAGCTTTTCCTTGTGAACGCCGGCGGGCCAAACTTCGTATCATGGTCGTTTTTCTCTCTCAAGCAGTTCTTAAGGAGTCAACATGGATTTGGGTATTGCCGGTAAATATGCGCTGGTGTGCGGCGCCAGCAAAGGGCTGGGTTTTGGCTGCGCGCAGGCTCTGGTGCGTGAAGGCGTGCATGTGCTGATCGTGGCCCGCGGCGCCGAAGCGCTTGAAGCAGCGGCCCATAAATTGGTCGCTGACAATGCCCGCCCAGCAAGCGCAACCGTTCAATTTGTTGCTGCGGACATCACCACGCTGGAAGGCCGCGCCGCCGTGTTCGCGGTGCGCAAGGAATTCGACATCGTCGTTACCAATGCCGGCGGTCCGCCGCCGGGCGACTTCCGCAACTGGGACCGCGATGCCTGGATCAAGGCGGTCGATGCCAACATGCTGACGCCCATCGAACTCATCAAGGCCACGGTCGATGGCATGGCCGCGCGCGGCTTTGGCCGCATCGTCAACATCACCTCCAGCTCGGTCAAGTCGCCGATTGACATCCTGGGCCTGTCCAACGGTGCGCGCAGCGGACTGACGGGTTTTGTCGCTGGCGTGGCCCGCACCGAGCTGGCGGCGCAGGGCGTCACGATCAACAACCTGCTGCCCGGCGTGTTCGACACCGACCGCATCAAGCACATGATGCAGATAACTTCCGAAAAGACCGGCCAGTCGGTGCAGGCACTGGCGGACGCGCGCCGCAAGAACATTCCGGCCCGGCGCTTTGGCACGCCCGAAGAGTTCGGCGCCATCTGCGCCTTCCTGTGCAGCGTGCATGCCGCCTACATGACCGGCCAGAACATGCTGGCCGATGGCGGGGCGTATCCAGGGACTTTTTAAGCGGGGCGGAGTTCTGCAAAAAATATTTTGCAGAAATTTCACAACTACTGGAATAAAGCGTGGGGCAATTTCGTCTATCCGGTTGTCTACTCCAGACTTCAATCCATAAGGACTCACCCCCATGAAAATCCCCGCTTTTCCTGCCCTCATGCTCTCGTGCGCTGCCGCACTCTTTGCGCCCTTGTCCCATGCTGAGTCTCCCATCAAGGCCACGGACGGTGTCATGATCACGGCTGCAGGCCAGACGGTTTACAGCTTCGATAAAGACACAGCCGGTAGCGGCAAGAGCGTTTGCAACGGACCTTGCGCCGGCTTGTGGCCGCCAGTGATGGCCGGCGCCGATGCCAGGCCCGAGGGTGATCTGACGATCATCACCCGCGACGACGGCGCCAGGCAGTGGGCTTACAAAGGCAAGCCGATTTACCTATATGCATCGGACACCAAAGCGGGTGAGCGCAGCGGCGACAACTTCAAAAACATCTGGCACGTCATCAAGCCCTGAGCCAGGCCTGAATTGAATTGTTGTCGAGTCCAGTCACGCTTATTCCATGCGCGCCCAAGACGAAGCGACTATCGTTGCCTGCATTCCCAGCCTGCGCCGCTACGCGCGCGGGCTGAGCTCTGACCGCGCGCGCGCCGACGACCTGGTGCAAGACACCCTGGAGCGCGCCTGGGGACGATTCGCATTGTGGCAACGGCGAGGTGAGGTCAGGGCCTGGATGTTCGGCATCATGCACAACCTGTTCATTGACCAGCTGCGCACCCAGCGCAACGCACCAGAGCAGTCCGCAGGCGATGCGCTTGCTGAGTCGCCTGATCGCGCGACGCAATCCGATCGGCTAGAAGTGCGCGACCTTGACCGGGCTTTGCAACGCCTTCCGCCTGAACAGCGGGCGGTGCTGCTGCTCGTCGGCGTGGAAGAAATGAGCTACAGCCAAGTGGCCGGCGTGCTTGGCGTCCCGATGGGTACGGTGATGTCGCGGCTGTCGCGCGCGCGTGAGCGCCTGAAGGCTGAACTGGAAGGACGCGAAGTGAGCCCCAAACTTCAGCGCGTGAAATGACATGGAAAAAATCAAGCCCACTCATCCCACCGGCACAACGCCGATCACCGAAGCAGATCTGCATTCCTATGCCGACCATCAATTGCCGTCGGTACGACGGGCCGAGGTCGAGCAATTTTTGCGTACCCAACCTGATGAACTCCTTCGCGTACAGGAGTGGCAAAGCCAAAACGAGTCGCTGCGCCATCTGCTCAATCCGGTGCTTGAGGAGCCGCTGCCCTTGCGCCTGCCGCTGCGGCCCGAGGCCATCGTATGGCCCTGGCGTGGCCTGGCTGCGGGGATAGCCATTGCGGTGGTGAGCGCCAGCTCTGCCTGGTTCGCCCGTGGCTCGATTGACGGCAGTGCCGCCCGACTCGCCTCCCGCACGAACCCCTCTGTGCTCGCCTCCCAGGATGGAGGGCTGAACGGTTTTGCGCGCCGGGCGGCTGTGGCCCATGTGGTTTACAGCCCCGATATCCGGCGTCCGGTGGAGGTGGGCGCCGACCAGGAGCAGCAGCTGGTGAGCTGGTTGTCCAAGCGCCTGGGCACCGAGGTGAAGCCGCCCAGCCTCAATGCCGTGGGCTATGAACTGATTGGCGGCCGCTTGCTGCCGGGCGACACCGGACCGGTGGCGCAGTTCATGTACCACGACAGCATGGGGCAGCGCCTCACGCTCTACGTCACCCGTGAAGTGCCCAAGACTTCAGGCCAGTCAGAAACGGCTTTCCGGTTTGGCAAGGATGGTCCGGTCAACGTCTTTTACTGGGCAGACCAAAACTTTGGTTACGCCATTTCGGGCGGTTCGGATCGCGAAGAATTGATGCGCGTGTCCAAAGAGGTCTACCGGCAGCTCAGTAAGGGGTGAACTTTCGGAACGGGGAGGCGGCTTGCATCAGCCGCCGCGCTTGTTCCCTTGCCATTTGATAAGCCCCCCAGACTTTGGGGGCCTCTCTTTTTTTTAACTGAAACCAGTTTTTCAAGGAAACTTCATGAATGCCAATCGCCGGGAAATTCTTAAATACACTGCTGCGGCCGCCGCTGCCGCAGCAGTGCCAGCCAGTTTTGCCCAAAATGCCACGGGTGCAATAGATTCCCGCGACCGCGTCTTCATCACCAATGAAGACTCCAATACGCTGGTGGTCATCGACCCACGCACCAACACGGTAGAAACCACCATCAACCTGACCAGCTTCGATGAAGATGCGCGCCCGCCGTTTCGCTACATCACCGCGGGCGTCGCACCGACCCATGCGACGATGATTCACAAGCCGCTGTACCACGGCTGCATTGACGCCCACGGAGCCGTGCCGTCGCCCGATGGCCGCTTGCTCGCGACGAGCGGGCGTGGCTCCAGCAATATTTACCTGATCGATGCGGTGGAAAAACGCGTGATCGGCAACACGCCCAATCCGGCTGCCGGACCCACCACGAATCCGGAACGCATTTCCAGCGGCATTCTGCTGGGGCGCGAGCCGCACGAGCCCACTTTCAGCCGCAATGGCAAGGAGCTGTGGGTCGCCTTGCGTGGTGAAGACCGCATCGCGATTCTGGATGTCGACCGCGCGCTGCGGCAGTTGCGAGGCTCCGAAGTTTCATCGGTGCGCCAGTTCCTGCCCACGCTGAACGGCCCGGCGCAGGTCTGGTTCAACCGCGAAGGCACGCTGGCTTTTGTGGTCAGTCAGAAGGTGGCGAAGGTCGATGTGTTTCGTGTCAACCCGGGCGCCGACGGCCACTCGCAACCCAGGCGACTGAGCACCCTCGATATCAGCGCGCAGGACAAGCTGGGTTTTACGCCCTTCATGAAAACCACCCCCGACGGCAAGGAGGTCTGGTTCTCGCACAAACTGGCGGACGCGGTGTCGTGCCGCTCGACGCATGAGGGTTTCGAGCTGCTCGACAACGTGTCCCTGGGTGCCATGGGGCGGCCCAACCATGTGGAGTTCGTGGCCAATGCCAAAGGCAGTGTGGTCTATGCCAGCCTGGCGCGGGTCGATGACAGCGGCCCCGGTGGCGTGGCATCGAGCCAGGTTGCCATCATTGACCGCAGCGCAAAAACCGGCGAACGCAAGCTGGGTGGCAGCTTTTTCAGCCATGGCCGCGAATCACACGGCCTCTGGACCAATCCTGAAAACACCTTGCTGTATGTCGCGCATGAGCAGGACGAATTACCCGGAACGCCCAACGCCGGCCAGACCGTGTGCAGCGCTTTTGATGTCAGCGACCCGTTCAAGCCGAACTTCATTGCGCAAATTCCGCTGGGTAACCTGACCCTGCCGTCGGGCGGCTTGCGCAGCAAGAAGAGCATCAACCTGGTGTACGTGCGGCCCGGTGTGAAAGGACAAACGGCATGAGTGCAGCCGGCAGGCTGCGGTCAGGACTCACGCTGGTCGCCACCCTGGCACTTCTGGCGGGCAGCGCCACGGCGCAGCCCGCCCAGGTTCATGACCATGCAGCCATGCAAGCCGGCTCAGCGCCTGGATTTCAAACAGACATGGATGCCGGCATGGCGCGCATGATGCAGGACATGCATGCGCCGGGCTACAGCGGCAATGTGGATGTGGATTTTTTGGCGATGATGATTCCGCATCATGCAGGCGCCGTGGAGATGGCGCGGCTGATGCTCAAGCATGGCCGCGATCCGGCAACCCGTGTGTTGGCCGAAGAAATCATTGCCAGTCAGACCATCGAGATCGAAAGCATGACGCGGCGGCTTGCCGCATTGCGTCAACCTGCATCTGGCAGCCCCAGGCCGGAGTTTCCGTCCCTGGGCGGCAACCGTGGAAATTGAGGCGGACAGCTTCAACGCCGCGCCGACACCACGATTCCGCCCACAATCAAGCCAAAAGCCAGCGCGTGATAGAGATGCGGCAGCTCGCCCAGGAAGGCAGCTGACAGCAGGGCGGCAAACAGCGGCGTGAGGTTGGAGAAAAAGCCGGCAATCGCCGGGCCGACACGCTGCACGCCCATGCCCCAGCAGCGGTAGGCCATCACGGCCGGGCCGATGGCGATGTACAGCAGCGCCGTGGCCAGCGGCCAGCCCCAGCTGATGTGCGCATCCGTCAATGCCCATTCACCGGCGGTAAACAGGCCCGACCAGGCCAGCCCGAAGACGATTTGCGCCATCAAAAAAGCCGCCCAGTCGCTGCGAATTTCGGGCGCCTCCCTGGGCCGGGACAGCATCCAGCTGTAAAACGCCCAGGACAGCGTGGCCAGCAGCACATACAGATCGCCCGGCACCAGCCGCACCTGAACCAGCAGCGCCCACTGCCCGCGCGCCAGCACCACCAGCACGCCGGCCATCGACAGCAAGGCCCCGGCAAGCTGCCGGCCCGACACCCGCTGCCCGAAGCACAGCGTGCCCACCAGCAGCATCCAGACCGGAATGCTCGATGCCACCAGCGTGACATTGAGCGGCGTGGAGGTTTGCAGCGCCAGGTATTGCAGCGCGTTGTAGCAGCCCACGCCCAGCAGGCCGAGCAACGAAAAGTGCTTCCAGCTTGGCCACAGCGGACTGCTGCGCCGCAGCACCCGCCAGGCCAGCGGCAGAAGAATCAAGAATGCCAGCACCCAGCGCAGGAAGTTCAGCGTCATCGGCGGAATCAGCTGATTGATGAGGCGGCCAACCACCGCATTGCCTGCCCACAGTAAAGGGGCAAGCGTCAGCAGCAGGGCGGTGGAGGGTGTCAGGCGTTGATTCATGGTCATGACTTTAACAAGCGGCCTGCCGTCAGCCGTGACGGGCGTGGCAGCAGCAGTCGGTCTGGATTCGTGGCACGATGGCGAGCAGTTTTTTTGAAAATTATTGGCCTGCAAACTACAATGAACGCCTGATGACCCTGAGGACCTCCAAAGCCGTGCGCATTGACCAGCACGGCGGCCCCGAAGAACTCAAGCTGGTCGAGGTGCAGGTCGGCGAGCCCGGCCCTGGCGAGATCCGCATCCGCCACAAGGCCATCGGCCTGAACTTCATCGATGTGTACCAGCGCAGCGGCCTGTACCAGCTGCCGATGCCGCTGCAGCTGGGCATGGAAGCCTCGGGCATTGTCGAAGCCATCGGCGAGGGCGTCATGCACCTGCAGCCCGGCGACCGCGCCGCCTATGCCAGCCAGCCGCCGGGCAGCTACTGCGAAGTGCGCGTCATGCCTGCCAAATGCGTCTGCAGGCTGCCGGATGCGATTTCGTTCGAAACCGGCGCGGCCATGATGCTCAAGGGCCTGACTGCGCAATACCTGCTGCGCCGCACCCAGCCACAGGGCGGGCTGAAAGAGGGCGACTTCGTGCTGTTTCATGCAGCCGCCGGCGGCGTCGGGCTGATTGCCTGCCAGTGGGCCAAGGCGATGGGTCTGCAGCTGATCGGCACGGCCGGCTCGGACGAGAAATGCGCGCTGGCCAAGGCCCATGGCGCGGCCTTTGTCATCAACTATGCGAAAGAGGATTTCGTCGCCCGGGTCAAGGAAATCACTGGCGGCCAGGGCGTGAAGGTGGTTTATGACTCGGTCGGCAAGGATACCTTCGAGCGTTCGCTCGATTGCCTGCGGCCCTTCGGACTGCTGGCCAGCTTTGGCAATGCCTCCGGACCGGTGGCGCCATTTTCGCCGGGCATCCTGGGCCCCAAGGGTTCACTGTATTTGACGCGCCAGACGCTGTTCAGCCACATCACCACGCGTGAAACCACGCAGGAGATGGCCGATGAGCTGTTTGAGATGGTCACCAGCGGCAAGGTCAGGATTCGCATCGACCAGCGCTTTGCGCTGGCCGATGTGGCCGAGGCGCACCGCGCACTGGAAGCCCGCAGGACCACGGGCTGCACCCTCCTGACGCTGTAGTTTTTGCGTCATCAGGATTCGCCGGGCACGGCGGGCGGGCGCAGGCGGTTGGGCGCCAGCGCGCCGGCCGAATCCAGAATCGGGTAGGCAATCGAGCAGATATGCGAGTTGATGCGCTTGAGGTCGCTGATGAGGTCGATATGCAGCGAACTGGTCTCCTGGCTTTGCAGCGTGTTGGCCGACAGCCGGCTCAGGTGGCTGCTGGCGTAGGCGCGTTCGAGGTCGCGAAAGCGCGCTTTTTCTTCCAGTAGTTTCTGGGCATCGCGCACATTGCCGTTCAGGAACACGCTCATGCCCAGGCGCAGGTTGTCGATCAGCCGCTCATGCAGTTCGACAATCTCGGCCATGCCGGCCTCGGAAAACTGCCGGCCCGGCTTGATTTTCTTGTCCTCGATGTCAATCAGCACGCGCTCGATGATGTCGCCAATCTGTTCCATGTTGATGGTGAAACTGATGATGTCGGTCCAGCGCCGGCTTTCCTGCTCGTCCAGCGCTTCGCGGGAAATCTTGGTGAGGTAGTACTTGATCGACGAATACAGCTCATCGACGCTGTCGTCCATCTTGCGCAAATCCCAGGCCAGCTTCAAGTCGTCTTTCCTGATGACTTCGAGCATGCCGCGCAGCATGGTTTCCACCACGTCGGCCTGGTGCAGCGCTTCCCGCGCTGCGCAGGAAATAGCCAGTGAGGGTGTGGCCAGGGCTGAAGGGTCCAGGTGATGCTGACGGCCACTGAGACTGCCTTGCTCGGGCTTGGGCAGCAGTTTTTCAACCCAGCGCGCAATCACCTGCGTCCAGCCGATGAACACCAGTCCGACCAGCAGATTGAAGGTCAGGTGAAACAGCACGACCACGGCAGCCGGCTCGCCCAAAAAGGGACGTACATGGCGCAGCCACAGGCCGACAAATGGCGCCGCCACCACAATCCCCAGCGCCTTGAACAGCAGATTGCCCAGTGGCACCTGCCGCGCTTCGATGGCCGAGCGGGCCGTGGTGATCACGGCCAGCAGGCCGCTGCCCAGGTTGGCGCCCAATACCAGGCCCAGGGCGACATCAATCGGAATCACGCTGGTGCTGACCAGCGTGGCGGTCAGCAGCACCAGTGCCATGCTTGAATACGACAGCACCGCCAGGAATGCGCCCACGGTGATTTCAAGCAGCAGGTCGCTTGCCAGGGAGCCGAGCAGCGCCTTGACGGCGGGCGACTGGGTCAGCACCTCGGTGGATTCCCTGACCAGACCCAGCGCCAGCAGCATCAGGCCCAGGCCGATCAGCACACGGCCAAAGCGGCCGACATTGGTCTCCGGCCGGGAGATGAACAGCACCACGCCCATGAAGATGCACAACGGCGACAGCCAGGACAGATCAAACGAGAACACCACCGCCATCACGCTGGTTCCGATGTCGGCGCCCAGCATGACGGCCAGCGCCAGCGGCAGTGCGACCAGGCCCTGACCGACGAAGGAGGAAACGATCAGCGACGTGGCGGTGCTGGACTGCACCAGCGCGGTCACGCCTATGCCCGAGAGGGCTGCGGTGTAGCGGTTGCTGATGCTGCGCGCGAGGACATGGCGCAGGTTGGCCCCAAACACCCGCAGGATGCCGGTACGTACCAGATGGGTGCCCCAGACCAGCAGCGCAATGGCTGCCAAAAGATTCAACAAATGCTTCATAAACTTTAAAAGGAACTATACGCTGGCACCGATCCCATGCAAGGACCATGCACACTGTCTTCGCAGCTGCAAAAAATCGTTGTTGTGAGGCTGCTTCACGGCATCGTCGATAGCCACGCAACGCACAAAGACAGGGGGATTCCGTTCCAGCAAGCGGGGCCATCTTTTGACACCATTGGCACATCCATTGCGCTGTCCTGAGCCAGGCCATGTCCCTGATCCTCACCTCAGACTCGTTTCAGCAGCATGGCCTGATTGCTTTGCGGCACACCTGCGATGGTCATGATGTTTCACCGCCGTTGTCGTGGGCGGGTGTGCGTGCCCATGCGTAAAGCCTTGTCCTGATCGTCGATGACCCGGATGCGCCAGACCCGCAAGCGCCCCAAATGACCTGGGTGCACTGGCTGCTGTACAACCTGCCGCCGCAGGCCCATGGGCTGCCCGAGGGCGTCCCGGCCGGCAAGCTCCCGCCGGGAACCCTGCAGGGGACGAACGACTGGGAACGCACCGGCTATGGCGGGCCATGCCCGCCCGTCGGCAGGCATCGCTACTGCCACAAGCTTTTCGCCCTGGATGTCCAGCTTCCTGATCTGAAAAAGCCCGGCAAGGCGGTGCTGGAGAAGGCGATGCAGGGCCATATTCTTGCGCATGCCGAGCTGGTTGGCCTGTACCAGCGGAGAGCTTAGCCGTCTCAAGGGGTGGCCGGTGATTGCGATGCGTTTGCCGCAGCGTTCGCCCCATAAAAAACGGAGATGCGATGCCAAAATTACAGCTGGCGGTGATCGGTCTGGGGTGTTTGGGTCTTGCCTGTGCCGAAGCCCTGATCGACGACAGCGAGCCACTCCGCGCCTCGCGCTAAAGATGAAAACCAATCCTTGCCAACTCCAGTGACTATTCCGAGCGAGCCAATTGGCACGGCTAAAGCTGACCGGCTGAAGCCGGTGATTTCAACCTTCTGATGGAAAATAAACTCCTTTGCCATCAAAGGCTGAAACCATGCAAACACAAGCTGGCGTCACCTTGATGTTGACGGGCGACGTGATGAGCGCTCGCGGCATTGACCAGGTGCTTGGCCACCCCGGCGACCCGACTCTGCACGAGTCCTATGTGCGGGATGCGCGGGATTATGTCCGGCTGGCCGAGGCGGTGAGCGGGCCGATACCTGCGCCCGTGCCGGCCGACTACATCTGGGGCGAGGCCCTGGCCGAGATGGCGCGCATCGCGCCGGACCTGCGCATCGTCAACCTGGAAACTGCCGTGACCACTGCCTCCCATGCCTGGCCCGGCAAGGGCATTCACTACCGCATGCACCCGGCCAATATCGACTGCCTGACGGCGGCGCGCATCGACTGCTGCGGACTTGCCAACAACCATGTGCTTGACTGGGGCCGCGAAGGGCTGGCGGAGACGCTGCGGGTTCTGCGGCAGGCCGGCCTGCACACCGCAGGCGCTGGCTCCGATGGCGATGAAGCCTGGGCGCCCGCCGCGCTGCCGCTGGCCGGGGGCAAGCGCCTGCTGGTGTTCGCCTGCGGCAGCGGCAGCAGCGGCATACCGGCGGACTGGGCGGCAGCGCCCAGGCGCCCGGGCGTCGCGCTGCTGCCCGAGCTGTCGGATGCCACGGCCCGGCTGCTTGCCGGCGATGTCGCGCGCCGACGGGCGCCCGGCGACCTGGTGCTGGTTTCTATCCACTGGGGTGGCAACTGGGGGCTTGACGTGCCGCCCGCACACCGTGACTTTGCGCATCGGCTGATCGATCTGGGCGCTGCCGATATCGTGCATGGCCACTCATCGCACCACCCGATGCCGATCGAGGTCTACCGCAGCAAGTTGATACTCTATGGCTGCGGCGACCTGATCAATGATTACGAGGGCATTGGCGCGCACGGCAGCCTGCGCAGCGATGTCGGCTGCCTCTACTTCGCGACACTGGCGCTGGCGGATGGTTCTTTGCAGCAACTCCAGATCGCCCCGTTTCAACTCAAGCGCTTTCGTCTGACTGAGGCAGATCCGTGCGCCAGAAGCTGGCTCCAGCAAATCTTCAGTCTGGGCGATTACAGCCTGGAGCCGCTGCAGAGCCCGCTAAAGACGAAAGGCGGGTCGGGGTAGATGCCTGGCCGGACTTTTTCGCTGCAACAGCTTCCCCGGAATCACCCATGATGGGTTCCGATGCAGGAAAACCGGTGCCGATGCGCCGTCGATCTAATTTTTCGCCCGTCGCACCCGCAGCAACTCATCCAGAATCAGGCACACCGCACCGACGCTGATGGCGCTGTCGGCAATGTTGAAAGCCGGAAAATGCCAGTTGCCGTAGTGGAAATCCAGAAAGTCCACCACATAGCCATGCAGGGTGCGATCAATCACATTGCCGATGGCGCCGCCCAGAATGCAGGCCATGGCAAACGAAAACAGCTTTTGCCCCGCATGCGATTTGAGCATCCAGATGATGAACACTGCGGCGGCAATGCCTATGCCGGTAAAAAACCAGCGCTGCCAGCCAGACTCGGAGGCCAGGAAGGAAAAGGCCGCGCCGGTGTTGTGAGCCCGCACCAGATTGAAAAAGCTGGTCACGTAGGTGGCATCGCCCAGCCGGTAGTAGCCCAGGATCAGCACCTTGGTGAACTGGTCGGCCATCAGCAGAATCAGCGCCAGCCCCAGCCAGGGCAGCATGCAGCTGAGGCTGCTTCTGGAGACTTTCTTGAAGCTCGTCCTGGCGCCTGTCTTGATGGCTGCCCTGGTAGCCATTACGCGAACTTCCGGTCTTCGCCGGCGCCAAACAGGTTGCTGGTGCAGCGGCCGCAGATCGTCGGGTGGGCCGGGTCAATTCCCACATCATCGCGGTAATGCCAGCAGCGTTCGCATTTGGCGGCCGGACTGGCGCTGACACTTGCCTGGACGTCGCTTCCAGCGCTCAAATCAATCGCTGAGATGATGAAGACAAATTTCAGGTCATCGCCCAGGCTGGCCAGCAGCGCATGGTC
>JBDSZF010000196.1:0-4754 GCA_039925285.1 Polaromonas sp. | reverse complement strand
GCCTCGACGGCAGCGGCGCATCCGGCCCAACCCGCGCCGATGATGGCGATTTTCATGTTCTCGGACGCGCGCTTCAGACCACGTGACCCAGCGCCTGCGTTTTCCAGGCCAGCCAGAATTTGCGCAGCGGCGTCAGGCTGACACGCTGGTGCAACACCTGGTAGTTGTCGGCGGCAATTTCGCGCAGCAGCGTGCGGTAAATGCTGGCCATCATCAGGCCGGGCTTCTGGGCGCGGCGGTCGGCAGCGGGCAGCAGCGCCAGCGCTTCGTCATACAGGGCCAGCGCGCGCTCGGTCTGGAACTGCATCAGCGCCGTGAAACGGTCCGAATACTGGCGCTTCAAAATCTCGTGCGCCTTCACATCAAACTGCTGCAGCTCATTGACCGGCAGGTAGATGCGGCCGCGCATGGCGTCTTCGCCCACATCGCGGATGATGTTGGTGAGCTGAAAGGCCAGGCCCAGCTTGTGGGCGTAAGCGGTGGTGGCCTCGTCGGTCTGTCCAAACACGCGCGCCGCGACTTCGCCGACGATGCCGGCCACCAGGTGGCAGTAGCGCTGCAGGGCCGGAAAATCGAGATAGCGGTTTTGCGACAGGTCCATCTGGCAGCCTTCGATGACTGCCTGCAAATGCCGCGCTTCAATGCCGTAGGTGGCGGTCAGCGGCATCAGCGCCTGCATCACAGGATGGGTCGGATGGCCGGCGAACGATTGGGTGACCTCGCCCTGCCACCAGCCCAGCTTGGTATGCGCCACGCCGGGGTCGGTGACTTCATCGACCACGTCGTCGATTTCACGGCAGAAAGCGTAAAAAGCGGTGATGGCGGCGCGCCGCTCCTTGGGTAAAAACAGGAAGGCGTAATAAAAACTGCTGCCGGAGGCGGCGGCTTTCTCTTGAACATAATTCTCGGGCGTCATGCGGGCGATTGTCGCAGGCTGAAATGGCGGATTTGCTGCAGTGCGGGGTGCAAAGTTAAAAGCGTGGGGCGGTGGAGGTGACTGCAGGAGTTCCATGCCAGCCAGGGCCGCGGAACCGGCTTTGCCGGGCCGCAGGCGCAGCAACCCCCTCGGGGGGCAGCGAACCACACGAAGTGGGAAGCGTGGGGGCCACATTCACATCCACAGCGCCCGCCAGCCCATCACCGCCACATCCCAGGCGCCCAGCTTGGGGCGCCGCTGCAGGGTGTTGAAGTTCAGGGCCTCGATCTTGTCCAGAATCCGCAGGCCGCCTTGCACCACCAGCCGCAGTTCCCAACCGCCGCGCCCCGGCACTTTTTTGACCAGTGGTGCGCCCTGGAGCATCAGGGCTCTGGCAGACCGGACGCTGGCCGCTATCAAACGGGTCGTGTTCTGGTTGCGCTGCAGGCCCAGCAGCTGCGCTTCATCGACGCCATGCGCATCCCAGGCATCGGCCGGCAGGTAGATGCGGCCGCGCGGAATATCCACGCCCAGGTCCTGCCAGAAGTTGATCAGCTGCAGCGCGCTGCAGATGCAGTCGCTTTGCGCCAGCGATCGCGCATCGTTCACGCCATACAGATGCAGCAGCAGCCGGCCGACCGGATTGGCCGAGCGCCGGCAGTAGTCCAGCAGTTCGGCCTGGCTGGCATAGCGCTGCTTGACCACGTCCTGCTCAAAGGCGCTGAGCAGGTCGGCGAGCAAATCAACTGGTAGATCGAATTGCCTGATCACCGGGCCGAGCTGCCCGAACACACCGGCCCAGCGCTTCGAGGGCGTCTGGCCGCTGGCGGTGGCCATCAGGTCGGAGCGGTAGGCCGCAAGATCGTCCAGCCGCGCCTGTGGCAGGGCATCACCTTCATCGGCGATGTCATCAGCCGTGCGGGCAAACCAGTAAATCGCGACGATGGCCGGACGCAGATGCGGCGGGCACAGCACGGACGCCACCGGAAAATTCTCGTAGTGGCTCACGCCTTGGGCAAGCGGGGAAGGGGCTGGATTCATGCGAAGAATTGTCGCTTGACAAGGTTTTGCATTTCTCATAGATTACTAACCGATAAGTCAGTAACTTCCCTGCACTGCTCGCTGCCTTGCCCGGATTCAGCGCAATCCCTTTCCAATCAGTTCATCATGAAAAAAACAGCTGTGTCTCTGGCGGGCCTCGCCCTGTTGCTGGTCGCCTGTTCCCGGCCTGCGCCGCCCGGGGAAGCGGTTCGCTCCGTGAAAGTCATCACGGTCGGCACCAACGCGTTTTTGTCCACGCACGAATATGCCGGTGAAGTCCGCGCGCAAGTCGAGTCCCGGCTGGGATTCCGTGTCGGTGGCAAGCTCATCAAGCGGCAGGCTGAACTCGGTCAGCATGTCAAGGCCGGGCAGGTGCTGGCCCAGCTGGACCCGCAGGATTACAAGCTTGCCGCCGAGGCCGCCCGCGCCCAGGTGGCCGCAGCGGCCACCAACCGCAACCTGGCCGCTGCTGATTTCAGGCGCTACCAGGCGCTCAAGGAGCAGAATTTCATCAGCGGCGCCGAGCTGGAGCGCCGTGAAGCGACCTTGAAGGCGGCGCAGGCGCAACTGGAGCAGGCCCAGTCACAACTGGCGGTGCAGGGAAACCAGACCCGCTATGCGGTGCTGACGGCCGATGTCTCGGGCGTTGTGACGGCGGTGGACGCCGAGCCGGGGCAGGTGGTGGCGGCCGGTGCGCCGGTGGTCCGCATTGCCGCCGATGGCGTTCGTGACGTGGTGTTTTCGGTGCCCGAAGACAAGGTGGCCGGCATCAAGGTCGGTGCGCCTGTCAGGATCAGGGTCTGGGCGCAAAACACCGAGCTGCAGGGCAGGGTGCGCGAGGTGGCCGCCAGCAGCGATGCGGTGACGCGCACCTATCCGGTCAAGGTGTCGATCGATGCGCCCCAGCCGCCAGCGCTGGGGGCGACGGTCTATGTCACGCCCAAGGTCAATGGCGCCGTAGGCACGCCGGTCATCAAGTTGCCCACCACGGCCTTGCGCCAGGAGGGCCAGGCCACGACCGTGTGGGTGCTCGACAAGGCCAGCATGACGCTCAGGTCGCAGGTGATCCAGGTCGCTACTGCCGACGGCAACGAAATCGTGGTGGCTTCGGGCCTGCAGCCGGGCATGCTCGTCGTCAGTGCCGGGGTGCATGTGCTGTCGCCCGGGCAGAAAGTCACTATTTATCAGCCAGCCTCCAGTGCCAGGTGAGGGCGGCATGACGCAATCGACTCACGACCAGCCCAGCGGCCCCGGCGACTCGCCTTCGGAGCGCTTCAACCTGTCGCGCTGGGCGCTGGAGCATCCGGCGCTGACGCGCTATTTGCTGCTGGTCTTGATGGTGCTGGGTTTTTCGGCCTATTTCCAGCTTGGGCAGGATGAAGACCCGCCTTTCACCTTTCGCGCCATGGTGGTGCGTACCTACTGGCCGGGCGCCACGGCGCAGCAAGTGGCCGAGCAGGTCACCGACAAGCTGGAGCGCACGCTGCAGGAAGTGCCCTACGCAGACAAGATTCGCAGCTATTCCAAGCCCGGCGAGTCGCAGATCATTTTCCAGATCAAGGATTCGTCCAGGGCCAGCGAGGTGCCCAATGTCTGGTACTCGGTGCGCAAGAAAATCGGCGACATGCGCGGCACGCTGCCGGTCGGCGTGCAGGGGCCGTTTTTCAACGATGAATTTGGTGATGTCTATGGCGTGATTTACGCGCTGGAGTCCGACGGCTTCAACTATGCGGAACTCAAGACCTTTGCCGATGACGTGCGCCAGCAATTGCTGCGCGTGCCCGACGTCAGCAAGGTCGAGCTGTTTGGCGTGCAGGATGAAAAGGTATTCATTGAGGTTTCGCAAAAACGCCTGGCGCAGCTCGGGCTGGACCTGAACCAGGTGCTGGCGCAGCTGGGCCAGCAAAATGCGGTCGAGTCGGCAGGCAGCATCCAGACACCGCTCGATGTGGTGCAGGTGCGCGTCGCCGGCCAGTTTGAGGCGCTGGAGCAACTGCGCGCCATGCCGATCCGGGGAAGCTCGGGCAAGCAGTTGCGGCTGGGCGATATTGCGCAGATCCAGCGCGGCTATGTCGATCCGCCCTCCGTCAAGGTGCATCACCAGGGCAAGGAAGTGATCGCGCTGGGCGTGGCCATGACCAAGGGCGGCGACATCATCAAGCTGGGCCAGTCGCTCGAAAAATTGTCGGCGACACTGGACAAAACACTGCCGGCGGGCGTCAGGCTGGTCCCCATGCAGGACCAGCCCAAGGCGGTGGCGAGGTCGGTCAACGAATTTGTCGGCGTGCTGATCGAAGCCGTGCTGATCGTGCTGGCGGTGAGCTTCATCAGCCTGGGCCTGCACAAGCGGCCGCACGCGGGGCCGGGGCAGCTGCCGCTGTACAAGCGTTATTACATCGACATCCGGCCTGGGCTGGTCGTGGGTATCACGATTCCGCTGGTGCTGAGCCTGACCTTTCTGGCGATGTGGTACCTCAATATCGGCCTGCACAAGATTTCGCTGGGCTCGCTGATCATTGCGCTGGGCCTGCTGGTCGATGACGCCATCATTGCTGTCGAAATGATGGTGCGCAAGATGGAAGAGGGCTACGACAAGGTGCGTGCCGCCACCTTTGCCTATGAAATCACCGCCATGCCGATGCTGACCGGTACCCTGATCACCGCTGCCGGCTTTCTGCCGATCGGCCTGGCCAGGTCGGTGACGGGCGAGTACACCTATGCGATTTTCGCGGTCACGGTGATTGCGCTGGTGCTCAGCTGGATCGTCTCGGTGTACTTTGTTCCGTACCTGGGCACG
>JBDSZF010000195.1:0-3856 GCA_039925285.1 Polaromonas sp. | reverse complement strand
ATCGGGCCGTATGGTTGGTGCAATCAAAAAGCACTTCTGACACATAGGACCGGTAGGGGATGCCTTCCCAGTTGACAAGATCTGCAGACCGGCTCACCCTTATCCGCATGATCCGCGTCTCACTGCTGACAGAAACAGGTGTCGGATCGACCTCAATGGTATTGACGGTCTCGTCAGCCGGGTCACCCATGATATTGAACCAGCCACTTTGGGCATGCAGGGATGAGCAGGCCCACAGGCAGAACCCCATCAATAATTTTTTCATCCAGGGTTCACAGGGTTCGGTTAGGGTCAGCATTCCACCACCTCCTCCGATCAGCGAGGTGTCCGGTATTCAGAAGCCGGGTATTCAGGCGATCTTCCCATGACCGGAGCAGGAAGCTCTGCCCGCTCAGGCGCAGGCGCCGGAACTGTGATGTAGCGAATGACGGGAGCGGACTGCGAAGCTTCCTGGGGCGTCATACCGGCTTCTTCCCTCAAAACGGGGTCGGATTGCTCCGCACTGCCGGGTACGGAGTCAGCATTCGTCGAACCATTTTCCTGATCCAGCATCGGATCAGTCTCGCCTGAGCCGCCTGAGTTACGCCAATGATCCGAATTACCCGCAGATTTCGGGGCCTCAAAATGTAGCTGCGGATCAAGCACCCGGGCCCTCAAGGCCTGCTGGAAGAACTCTCCCACCATCGGCAGCGCACTTTTGGCACCTTGACCCCAACGGTCGCCCATGGTCACCCGGTTGTCGTTGAAGCCGACCCAGGCACCCGCCACCAGCTGCGGATGCATCAGGATGAACCAGCCATCGGTGTTGTCCTGCGTGGTGCCGGTCTTGCCGGCCACATCGGCCTGAATGCCATACCGGTAGCGAATGCCGGTACCCGTGCCCTGGTCAATCACGCCGCGCATCGCATCCAGGAGGGTTTGCGCCACGGCAACCGACATGGCCGCTTCCGGCCGTTTGGGCGCAAACACTTCCAGCACCGCGCCGTTGCGGTCCTCCACCTGCGTGAAAAGCACCGGCTCGATATAGCGGCCATCATTGGCAATAGTGCTGTAGGCCGTCACCATTTCTTTCAGGGTCACCGGGCTGGTTCCCAGCGCGAGCGAAGGAACTTGCTCCAGCTTGCTTTCCCGAACGCCCATGGACTTGGCCAGCGTGGCCACATGGGCAGGGCCCACCCCCTGCATGACCTGGGCGGTGATGGTATTTTTGGAATACATCAGTCCCTGGCGCAGGGTCATGGTGGCGCCGCTGGGTCCGCCGCCATCGGTCGGTCGCCAGAAAGCCCCGTTGCCGAGCGGAATTTCCACCGCCTGGTCAACAAAGGTATCTGTCGGCTGGGAGCCATCCTCAAACGCAGCGCCGTAAACGAAGGGCTTGAAAGTCGAGCCGGGTTGCCTGCGCGACTGCTGGACATGGTCAAACTGGTCCTGCGCAAAATCGCGGCTGCCGACCCACGCCCTCACCTGCCCGTTGCGCGGGTCCAGTGCCAGAAATCCGGCCTGCAAACGGGTCTTGTCGTCGTGCAGCTTCTGCATGAAAGCCGTGTCAGCCTGCAACTGCTTCAGGGCCAGCTCTTCCGTCAGGCCAGACTCCAGTGCAGCCTTGAACTCGGGCGTTCCACGTACAAAAGCCAGCAGCAGATTATTTTTTGATTTCCAGCCCGAGCGAAGTCCCCATTGCGCGTTGGCCAGCTGTTGCAGCCTGTCGGCCTGCCGCCTCACGGCGGCGTTCGCCATGCGCTGCAGCCGCGAATCGATGGTGGTGCGCACCACCAGCCCGTCGGCATAGATGTTGTAGTCGTTGCGATCAGCCCATTCGATCAGCCAGCGCTTGAGCTGCTGGGTAAAGTGCGGTGCAGGCCCAAGGATTTCGGTCTGCCGCTCAAAATCAATCCTGAGCGGCATTTTCTTCAGTGCTGCCAGTCTGGCTTCTGGCAGCTTGTCGTGCTTGACCATCTGCGCCAGCACGATGTTGCGGCGCTGCACCGAGCGCTCAGGGTTCAGCACCGGGTTGTAATAACTGGTGCCCTTGAGCATGCCGACCAGCGTGGCGCTCTCCAGCAGGTTGAGCTTGTCTGCCGACTTGTCGAAGTAAGTGCGGGCCGCCATTTCAATGCCGTAGGCGTTGTAGAGAAACGGCACGGTGTTGAGGTAAGTCTCCAGGATCTCGTCCTTGGTATAGACCGATTCGATCTTGAAGGCCGTGATGGCTTCCTTGATCTTGCGCGTCAGCGTCGCCGAACGGCCGATTTCCTCGGGGAAAAGGTTGCGCGCCAGCTGCTGCGTGATGGTCGAGCCGCCCTGCAGGTCGCCCTTGGCGGTCTGGAACAGGGCGGAAGCCGTTCGCTTCATGTCCAGGCCGTGATGCTGGTAGAAACGGTGGTCTTCCGTGGCAATCAGCGCATCCACCACCTTCGGCGAGATGTCAGCCAGCTTGACCCAGTCGCGGTTAGCCCGCTTGAACACGGCCAGCTCTCGGCCATCGGCCGACAGCACGACGGAGGGCTTGGCGGTCTTGGCCTTGCGCAAGTCCGAAATACTGGGGGTGAACGGAATCAGGATCAGGGCATACAGCAGCAGCAGGGCGGGAATGGCGGCCAGCGCCCAGGCGATGTCGCGCCGGGTCAGCTGGCGCAGGCGGTCGGGAAGGGTCGAGGCGAATTGCTTGAGGCGGGGCAGGAGCGTTTTCATTGCCGCGATTCTAGGGCTGGACTACCTGCCCCCTGTTGCAGAGTGTTGCAATGGCGCGAGGCTGGTGCTACTTGGCTTATAGCGAACGCATTCGCCCATTCCGCCGCCGCAGCGCCCAGGCAAACAACACCCCCAGTAGCGCCATCACCGCGCCGCCCAGCACAATCACCGCGGCAGTCCCGATCCGGCCCACCAGACTGGCCGCCAGCACCACGCCCAGCGACTGTCCCAAAAACAGAAACGATGAAAACAGCGACACCGCCGTGCCGCGCGCATGGGGCGCCATCTGGGTCGCGTTGGCCTGCATGGTGTTGTGGAACATGAAGAATCCGAATCCGGCCAGCAAGCTGGCGGGCAGGGCTGGCCCCCAGTGCGGCGTGTAAGCCAGCACCAGCGCGCCGATGCCTACGGCAGTCCCGCCGAACAGGACCAGCCCCGGCTGGCCGAAGCGGTGGATCAGAGGGCGGCCGACGGCCATGAAAAGCATGCCGCCCAGGCCGAACAAGGCCACGATGGCGCCGGCGATCGAGAGCGACAGACCCAGCGAGCGGTGCAGATGCGAGGCCCACATGGCCAGCACGCCAAACCCCGCAGCGCCCTCCACCAGAGCCAGCAGCAAGACAATGCGCGACCATGGGCCGGTGATGATGAGCAGGGCCTGCCGGACAAAACCATGACGCGCCACGGGCTGGCGCTGAAGCTCGACCTTGGTGCTGGCGGTCCGTTGCCGGCGCAGTTCAAGGAACAACAGCGACCCCACCACGCCGAACAGCAGCGTCATGAACACAAAGGCCCAGCGCCAGCCCAGCGCATCGGTCAGCAGGCCGCCCAGCAGTTGCCCAGCCACAAGGCCCAAAGTGCTGCCCAGCCCGGTGCGGGTCAGCATGCCCTGGAGCTGGTCGGACGGCACCGCGTCGCCGATCCAGGCCATGGTCAGCGGAATCAGGGCGGCGGCGCCCAGCGCCATCAGCAGGCGCGCCAACACCAGCACATCCAGCGTCGTGGCAAAGACGGCCAGCAGGCTGCCGATGCTGCAGCCCAGCGTGGCAAAGGTGATGACACGAAACTTGCCAAGCCGGTCGCCCAGCGGACCGTAGAACAGCTGCGAAGCGCCGTAGGTGATGGCAAACACCGACACGACTTGCGCCGCCTGCGCCAGATTGAC
>JBDSZF010000194.1:0-7558 GCA_039925285.1 Polaromonas sp. | reverse complement strand
CAAGTGAATCAATCACTTGGGGTTTCTATTTGGCGGAAACGGAGAGATTCGAACTCTCGATGAGGCTCTACACCCCATACTCCCTTAGCAGGGGAGCACCTTCGGCCACTCGGTCACGTTTCCAATTCGATGATTATCTCACGAGTTCAGGCTGATTTTCAGCCTGCAGGCTGGTCAAGGTCAAAAGCTTTGTGCAAAGCGCGCACAGCCAGCTCCATGTACTTTTCGTCAATCACGACGGAAGTCTTGATTTCGCTGGTCGAGATCATCTGGATGTTGATGCCTTCTTCGGCCAGCACGCGGAACATCTTGCTGGCAATTCCCACATGGCTGCGCATGCCGATACCCACGATGCTGACCTTGCAGATGCGGGCGTCGCCGGTGACTTCCTGCGCACCGAGCGCGGGCACGACCCTGGACTTGAGCAAATCCAGGGTTTTGGCGAAGTCGTTGCGGTGCACGGTAAAGCTGAAATCGGTTTTGCCGTCCTTGCTGATGTTCTGGATGATCACATCGACTTCGATGTTGGCATCGGCCACGGCACCCAGGATCTGGTAGGCAATGCCCGGGGTGTCTGGCACGCCGAGCACGGAAATCTTGGCTTCGTCGCGGTTGAATGCGATGCCCGATACGATGGCTTTTTCCATTTTTTCGTCTTCCTCAAAACTGATCAAAGTGCCTGACTTGGCTTCTTCATTAATGTCAATGTCCCAGTCGGTAAAGCTGGACAGCACGCGCAGCGGAACCTTGTACTTGCCGGCAAACTCGACCGAGCGGATCTGCAGCACCTTGGAGCCCATCGAGGCCATCTCCAGCATTTCTTCAAAGCTCACGGTCTGCAGGCGGCGCGCTTCGGGCACGACGCGCGGATCGGTGGTGTAAACGCCATCGACGTCGGTGTAGATCAGGCATTCATGGGCCTTGAGCGCAGCGGCAATCGCCACGGCCGAGGTGTCGGAGCCACCACGGCCCAGGGTGGTGACGTTGCCGCCCTCGTCCATGCCCTGAAAACCGGTGATGATCACGACCTTGCCGGCATCGAGGTCGCCGCGCACTTTTTCGTCGTCAATCGACTCGATGCGGGCCTTGGTGTAAGCGCTGTTGGTCTTGATGGTGACCTGCCAGCCGGCATAACTGACGGCCTGCACGCCTTCAGCCTGCAGGGCAATGGCCAGCAGCGCGCTGGAGGCCTGCTCGCCGGTGGCGGCCAGCGCGTCAAGCTCACGGCTGTAGGCATCGTCGGACTTGGCGGGCGCCAGTTCTTTGGCCAGGCCCAGCAGGCGATTGGTTTCGCCACTCATGGCACTGGGAACGACCACCATCTGGTGGCCGGCGCGCGCCCACTTGGCAACGCGTTTGGCGACATTGCGGATGCGATCGGTCGAGCCCATCGAGGTGCCGCCGTATTTATGAACGATCAAAGCCATTGCAGGATGTCAATCAGGAGTTGGTGGTGAACTTTTTTTGCCAGCACATGCCGGGCAAACTGCTTGCGTAAAAGCCTGTTTCCCACGGCTCATCAGCAAAGCTTTAAATTATACCCAGCAGCAGGGCCTGCTCAGCGGTTCGGGCCGGCGGTGTAGTGCAGGCTTCCTGCCAGCCGTGTCACATGGCCAGTGGCTACCTTGAGATGAATCTGGTGCCCGCGCGTGGTGCAGGCCGCAATCTGCAACAACAATTGCTCCAGCTGCGCGGCACTCGGCGTGGCGTGCAGCAACAGCAGCCAGTGGCGCAGCACGTTGGCCTGGCGCGGCGGTGACAAGGCTTGCAGGGCCTTGATGACAGGTGGCGTGCCCACTGCGGCCAGATCCTGCATGGCAACGTCCAGCAACACCGCCTGGGCCTGCGCGGCATGGCGGGCGCTGCGCGCAAAGGTGGCGCGAAACTGCGGAAACGCTTGCGCCAGCGCGGGCAGCACACGTGCCCGGATGCGGTTACGGGTATAGCGTTCGTCGGTGTTGGTCGGGTCGTCAACAAAAGGGATCTGCTGCTGCACCAGCCATTCGCGCAGGCTTGCCGCCGGGATCTGCAGCAGCGGGCGGTAAAACATCACGCCGCAGCGCTCAAACTGTGCCGCCATGGCCGACAAACCGGGCAAACCGGCACCCCGGCTCAGCGCCAGCAGCAGCGTCTCGACCTGGTCATCAGCATGCTGACCCAGCAGCACACCCTTCAAGTCCCGAGTTGTCGCCGCACTCGCCAGCGCCGCATAACGCGCCCGCCGCGCCGCATCTTCGGGGCTCTCGCCTTGGGCATGGCGGGCATCAACCTGCACCACCTGCAAGAGCACACCGGCCTTGGTACACACTGACTCGCAGACGCGCACAAAGTCATCGGCGGCAGCCTGAAGTCCATGGTGGATATGAAGCGCCTGAACCTGCCCAGGCCAGCGCTCGGCGGCAGCCAGCAGCAAGGCGGTGGAGTCGGCGCCGCCGCTGTAGGCCACGCCTACAGGCAGCGGCACAGAGGAAGGAAAAAGGGAATCAATGCCTGCAAGCGCCGGATTCGGCGGGCGAGGCCGGTTATTTGCCGACGTCAGCTTTGGTGTCGGTAAACCGGCCATAGCTTTGCAGACGGTCGTAGCGACGGTCGAGCAACTCCTTGGTCTTCAGGTCGCTGACCTGGCGGAACGCGTCATTGAGCGCCCGCTTCAAAAAGGCCGCCATCTGCTTGGGATCGCGGTGCGCACCGCCGACCGGCTCGTTGACGATCTTGTCGATGGCGCCCAAAGCCTTGAGCCGGTGCGCGGTGATGCCCAGCGCTTCGGCGGCTTCCTGCGCTTTGTCCGAGGTTTTCCAGAGGATGGAGGCGCAGCCTTCCGGGCTGATGACGGAGTAAATCGAATACTGCAGCATCACGACCTGGTCAGCCACCGAAATGGCCAGCGCGCCGCCAGAGCCACCTTCGCCAATGATGGTGGTGATGATGGGCACTTCGAGTTGTGCCATTTCAAAGATGTTGCGGCCGATGGCTTCTGACTGGCCGCGCTCTTCGGCTTCAATGCCGGGGTAAGCGCCCGGCGTATCGACAAAGGTGAACACCGGCAGCTTGAACTTTTCAGCCGTCTTCATGAGACGCAGCGCCTTGCGGTAGCCCTCGGGCTTGCTCATGCCGAAATTGCGCAAACCCCGCTCTTTGGTGTCGCGTCCTTTCTGGTGGCCCAGCACCATGCAGGCATTGCCGTTGAAACGGGCCAGACCGCCGACGATGCTCAGGTCATCGGCAAAGTGCCGGTCGCCATGCAATTCGACAAAATCCGTGAAGAGTTCACGGATGTAGTCCAGGGTGTAAGGCCGCTCTGGATGGCGGGCAATCTTGGTGATCTGCCACGGGCTCAAGACACTGTAAATGTCTTTGGTGAGTTGCTGGCTCTTTTTGGCCAGCTGTTCTATTTCGTCTGAAATATCAACGGCTGACTCGGTTTGCACGTAACGCAGTTCTTCAATTTTTCCTTCAAGCTCCGCAATCGGCTGCTCGAAATCGAGAAATGTCTTTTTTGCCATATGTGATCCCTCAGGCTTTTAAATCTTGAATGGACCGGTGCGGTGTTTCTGCAGACGGTCCATTAGGCGCCACCTGGCGCCGCTTTCGGATCCAGGGAACGCCAAATATACCAAGTCGCCACGCTGCAGTAAGGCGCCCAGGCGGCGGCGACTTCCCTGGCGTCGCTGCGGCTGACAGATTCGCCGGAAAAATAATTGTGGCTGATGCCGGTGATCAGACCCACATCATCAAGCGGCAGCACGTTAGGGCGGGTCAGGTAAAACATCAGAAACATCTCGGCCGTCCAGCGGCCAATGCCGCGAATGGCGATCAGTTCGGCAATGATGGTTTCATCATCCATCGCCTGCCAGTCCTGCACATGGACCCGGCCGGCGTCAAAGTGAATCGACAAGTCCACCAGATATTCGACCTTGCGCGCGCTCAGGCCGGCGGCGCGCATGTCGTCCACCTTGAGCCGCAGCACATGGGCGGGCGTCATTTCGGCCGGCAAGGCGGCAAAACGGTGCCAGACGGTTTGCGCCGCTTTCACCGAAATCTGCTGGCCGATGATGCTGCGCGCCAGCGTGCTGAAGGCGTCGCCGCGCGATTGCAGGCAGGTGTTGCCAAACTTCGGGATCAGGCGTTTCATGACCCGGTCTTTTTTGACCAGGTGCTTGCAGGCGTCGGCCCAGTACGCGGGCACCCTGGCCGCCGCCTCTGCCGCCTGGGCCAGGTCAGCCTTTTCGGACAACTCAATTTGCTCGATCAGGTCGAGTTGCTGGGCGAGCGCAGGCGGAGCAACGCTATTTACTATCTTTTTCATAGCTTCTTACGCCCACTGGATATGCGAAAAAGGCCTAAAAGTCTTGAAAACTTCACGACTGCGCCTCCCAGCTCGTTCCCAGGGGCGAGTCTTTCAGCACGATGCCTTTGGCCAGCAGTTCGGTGCGGATGCGGTCTGCCGCCGCAAAATCCCTGGCCTTTTTGGCGTCGGCGCGCTCGGCAATCAGTTGCCCGATAGTGGCATCGTCCAGCCCAGCACCGGCCTGAAGGTAGGCGGACGGTGCGCCCTGCAGCAAGCCCAGGCAGGCGCCCAGGCTTTTCAGCAGGCCCGCCAGTTCGGCGGAGCGGGTCTTGTTGACCTCGCCAGCCAGTTCGAACAGCACGGCAATGGCTTCGGGGGTGCCGAAGTCCTCATCCATCGCAGCCTTGAAGCGGGCCGCAAACGGCTTGGTCCAGTCGATAGCCACCTCGGCCGGCGTCACGAGATCCAGCGCGGTGTACAAGCGCTTGAGGGAATTGCGGGCGTCATCAAGGTGCGCGTCGCTGTAATTCAGTGCGCTGCGGTAATGGGCGCGAAGGATGAAAAAACGCACCGTTTCGGCATCGTACCGGGCCAGGATTTCACGGATCGTGAAAAAGTTTCCCAACGATTTGGACATCTTTTCGTTGTCCACCCGCACAAAACCGTTGTGCATCCAGTACTTTGCCAGCGGCTTGCCGTGCCCGCTGGCGTCCAGCGTGACACCTTCCGACTGGGCAATCTCGTTTTCATGATGCGGAAACTGCAGATCGGCGCCGCCGCCATGAATGTCAAACGACTCGCCCAGCAAGGCGCAGGCCATGGCCGAGCATTCAATATGCCAGCCTGGCCGGCCCGGGCCGTAAGCGCTGTCCCATCTGGCATCGGCGGGCTCGCTGGGTTTGGCGCTTTTCCACAGCACGAAGTCCAGCGGATCGTCCTTGCCGTCGAGCACATCGACCCGCTCGCCGGCGCGCAGCTCGTCAAGCGACTTGCCCGACAGCTTGCCGTAGCCGGGAAACTTGCGCACCGCATAGTTCACATCGCCCTGGGCCGAGCCGCTTTGCGACTGGTAGGCCAGGCCTTTTTGCGCCAGCGTGGCGATCAGGCTGAGCATTTGCGGCACATAGTCGGTCGCACGCGGCTCATGCGTGGGCCGCTCGATGCCCAGCGCATCGGCATCCTGGTGCAGCGCCTCGACCATGCGGTCGGTCAGGGCGCGTATGGTTTCGCCGTTTTCAAGCGCACGTTTGATGATCTTGTCGTCAATATCGGTCACGTTGCGCACATAAGTGACCTGCAGGCCGCTGGCCCGGAGCCAGCGCTGGACCACGTCAAACGCCACCATGGAACGCGCATGGCCTAGATGGCAAAGGTCATACACCGTCATGCCGCACACATACATGCGGACCTGACCGGGAACAAGGGGGGAAAAATCTTCTACGGCACGCGACAGCGTGTTGTAAATGCGAAGGCTCATGAAAATTGTCTGGGTGCGTGGCCTGACGTCAATCCGTCAGGATGGAAGGGAAAAAGAAGCCTGGATTTCATGGGCATCACCGGCAGCGATGAGACTCAAGCAGAGGCGAAATTCGTGGAATAAAGCAGGGGAAAAACAACAGGAGAGGGAGGGTGACTATACCCCCTCAGCTAGAATTACGCAGTATATCGAGCCGGTGTCAGCAGTTGTGACGACGCCCGAACCTCCTTTCAGGCCGGCTTGTCTTGGCGTCACTTTCCGCCTTGGCGCGGCCTCATGCCTCACTCAAACAGCGAGAGTTTTATGCCCACGCGAGCTTTCTTTTTTGTACGCAAGACCTGGTTCTTGCTCTTGAGCCGCCTGCTGCTGCTGACCTTGTTCGGCATGTCGGCAGCCCATGCCGACGATTACACCGAGGTCAACCGCCTGATAGGCGCCAGACAGTTTTCCGAAGCGCTGGCCAGTGCCGACAGCTACCTGGCCAGCAAACCGCGCGATCCGCAAATGCGCTTCCTCAAGGGCGTGATCCAGGGTGAAACCGCCAAAACCGGCGACGCCATAGAAACCTTCACCCAGATCACCCAGGACTATCCCGAACTGCCCGAGCCCTACAACAACCTGGCCGTACTGTATGCCAGCCAGAGCCAGTTCGACAAGGCCAGGGCGACGCTTGAAATGGCGATACGGCTGAATCCCCGCTACGCCACCGCCCACGAAAATCTGGGCGACATTTATGCCCGCCTGGCCAGCCAGTCCTACAGCCGGGCGCTGCAATTCGATGCCGGCAACGCCCGCTTGTCGCCCAAACTGGCGCTGATCGGCCAGCTGCTGGCGCCGGCCGCCGTAAAAACCGCCACGCCGGCCAAGGCGCAATGACACCCATCCCTGACTTTTTGAAGGACTGACCTAGTGAAATTCTCAAGCACCCAGATCACCCGCCGCGCTGCAACGGCTCTGCTGGCAGCCCTGAGCCTGAGCGCCGGCATGGCCCTGGCGGCCGACCCCGTCGCCCCCAAAGTCAAGTTCGCCACCAGCGAAGGCGATTTCGTGGTCGAGGTCTATCCCGACAAGGCGCCCAGGACGGTCGAAAACTTTCTCCAGTACGTCAGGGACAAGCATTACGACGGCACCATTTTTCACCGTGTGATCAACAACTTCATGGTGCAGGGCGGCGGTTACGACGCCGCTTATGCCGAGAAAAAAACCCGCGCCCCGGTGCTGCATGAAGGCCGTGAAGCGCTGGCCAAAGGCGGCCCGAAAAACGTCGTCGGCACGCTGGCGATGGCCCGCACCAACGATCCCAATTCCGCCACGTCGCAGTTTTTCATCAATGTGAAAGACAATGACTTCCTGAACCCGTCAACCCAGGCGCCCGGCTACACCGTGTTCGGCAAGGTCGTCAGCGGCCTGGACGTGGTCAACAAGATCAAGTCCGTGCCGACCGGCACTGGCGGCCCCTTCCCGTCGGACGTCCCCAGGACGCCCGTCGTGATCAAATCCGCAACCCTCCTCAACTAATCCACAAAGGACTCCATGAGCAATCCAAAAGTAGAACTCCACATCGCCAACTACGGCGTCATCACGCTTGAGCTGGACGCCGCAAAAGCGCCCAAGACCGTCGCCAACTTCCTGAGCTACGTCAACAAGGGCCACTATGACGGCACCATCTTTCACCGCGTAATCCCCGGCTTCATGGTGCAGGGCGGCGGCTTTGCAGTCGGCATGAAGCAAAAGCCCACCGACGGCGAGATCGAGAACGAAGCCACCAACGGCCTGAAAAACGACAACTACAC
>JBDSZF010000193.1:0-5129 GCA_039925285.1 Polaromonas sp. | reverse complement strand
ACCGACCACTGCATCGCCACACGCTGGGCCGCTGCACCCTGGGCCGCGAACTTGTCGGGATGGGCTTCGCGCTGCAATTCTTTCCAGCGGGCGTCGAGTTGCGCCCGGTCCTGGGAAAACTGCATGGGAATGCCGAAAAGTTCAAAGTCGGTAGATTGAAGGTTCATGCGAATAAAAAAACCGCCAGCACAATCAGTGAAGGCGGCATTGAAAAGGTTGCGCACTGTTGCGCATGAGGCAAAACGCCGCCAAGTTTACCCGTCAAACGCGAAAGCTCTCGCCGCAGCCACAACGATCACGCTCGTTCGGATTGATGAACTTGAAGCCTTCATTGAGGCCTTCGCGTACAAAGTCGAGTTGGGTGCCGTCAATATAGGCCATACTTTTGGGATCGACCAGCACCTTGACGCCGTTGTCTTCAAACACCACGTCTTCAGGCGCAATTTCGTCGGCATATTCAAGCTTGTAGGCCAGACCCGAACATCCGGTGGTCTTGACGCCCAGGCGCACGCCCACGCCCTTGCCGCGCTTGCTGATGTAGCGGGTCACGTGTCGGGCGGCTGCGTCGGTGAGGGTAACGGACATGTAAATCGCTCGAAATTAAACAGGTTGATCAATGGGCGGCTTCAGCAGAAATATGCTTTTGCTTGTAATCATTCACAGCAGCCTTGATGGCGTCTTCAGCCAGAATCGAGCAGTGAATTTTGACCGGCGGCAACGCCAGCTCTTCGGCAATCGCACTGTTTTTAATGCTTGCAGCTTCATCCAGCGTTTTGCCCTTCACCCATTCGGTGACCAGCGAACTGGAGGCAATGGCCGAGCCACAACCGTAGGTTTTGAAACGCGCATCTTCAATCACGCCCGTGACCGGGTTGACCTTGATTTGCAGCTTCATGACGTCGCCGCAAGCCGGAGCACCGACCATGCCGGTACCGACCGTCTCATCGCCTTTTTCAAAAGAACCGACATTGCGGGGATTTTCGTAGTGGTCCACCACTTTTTCACTGTATGCCATTGAATTAACTCCTGAGTTCTGGTTGACGGGAAAATGGCTCATTCCAAGCCATCTTGCTGCCTGTTTATCTAATTTAGTGCGCCGCCCACTGGATGGTGGACAGGTCAACACCATCCTTGAACATTTCCCACAAGGGAGACAGATCGCGCAGCTTGGCGACGTTTTCCTTGATAGTCGCGACGGCATAGTCGATTTCTTCTTCGGTCGTCCAGCGGCCAATCGTCATGCGCAGGCTGCTGTGCGCCAGTTCGTCGCTGCGGCCCAGGGCGCGCAGCACATAGCTGGGCTCCAGGCTGGCCGAGGTGCAGGCTGAACCGCTCGACACCGCCAGGCCCTTGATGCCCATGATCAGGGACTCGCCTTCGACGAAGTTGAAGCTCATGTTCAGGTTGTGCGGCACGCGTTTCTCGGCGTGACCGTTGAGGAACACTTCTTCGACATCCTTCAGGCCGTTCAACATGCGCTCATGCAGGACACGGATGCGCTTGTTTTCTTCATGCATCTCGGCCTTGGCAATGCGGTAGGCCTCGCCCATGCCGGCGATCTGGTGCGTCGGCAGGGTGCCCGAACGCATGCCGCGCTCATGACCACCGCCATGCATCTGCGCTTCGAGCCGCACGCGGGGCTTGCGCCGCACGTACAGCGCACCAATGCCCTTGGGGCCGTAGGTCTTGTGAGAGGTCAGGCTCATCAGGTCCACCGGCAGACTGGCCAGATCGATGTCCACGCGGCCCGTGGCCTGCGCTGCGTCCGAATGGAAAATAATGCCCTTCTCGCGGCACAGCGCACCAATGGCAGGAATATCCTGAATCACGCCGATTTCGTTGTTGACGAACATCACGCTGACCAGGATGGTGTCAGGCCGGATCGCAGCCTTGAGCACTTCAAGATCCAGCAAGCCGTCAGCCTGAACGTCCAGATAAGTGACCTCAAAACCCTGGCGTTCCAGTTCGCGGCAAGTGTCGAGCACCGCCTTGTGCTCGGTCTTGACCGTGATCAGGTGCTTGCCCTTGGTCTTGTAGAAGTGCGCCGCACCCTTGAGCGCCAAATTATTGGATTCGGTCGCGCCGCTGGTCCAGACGATCTCGCGCGGATCGGCACCAATCAGGTCCGCCACTTGCTCGCGGGCTTTTTCAACGGCGGCTTCGGCTTCCCAGCCCCAGGCATGACTACGCGATGCGGGGTTGCCGAAATGCTCGCGCAACCACGGAATCATGGCGTCAACCACCCGCGGATCGCAAGGGTTGGTGGCGCTGTAGTCCATGTAAATCGGGAAGTGTGGGGTTTCCATGTGGCTAGCTCTTTAATTTTGGCTGGCTGGCAGCTTAAAACAATGACGTCCCGGCAATACAGTCAAAATCCATCAGGACTTTGAAAATGCATTGCCGAGGGCGAAGACGGAATTTGGCGCATTCACGCGCATAGGCTTGATGACAGGCGAAGCGAAAACGGCTTTTTTCACCTGCGGAGTACTTTCAACCACGACGCCTTTGGCCAGTTGATCATCAACCAGTTTCTGCAGGCTCACGGAATCGAGAAACTCGACCATACGGCTGTTCAGCGAGGACCAGAGGTCGTGCGTCATGCAGCGACTGCCATCGCCCAGGCAGTTCTCCTTGCCGCCGCACTGCGTGGCATCAATCGGCTCATCCACAGACACAATGATGTCGGCAACGCTAATTTCCGAAGCCTTCCGGCCCAGCGTGTAACCGCCGCCGGGGCCACGGGTAGACTCCACCAGATCATGGCGACGCAGCTTGCCGAACAACTGCTCCAGGTAAGACAGCGAAATTTGCTGGCGCTGGCTGATGGCAGCCAGCGTGACCGGGCCATTGTTCTGGCGCAGTCCTAGATCAATCATCGCGGTGACCGCAAAACGGCCTTTGGTCGTGAGTCGCATAACAAGCTCCTTCAAGTGTGCTTGACTGTCGTTTTGACCCCGAAAGCTTGTGACCATCAGGGAGCTTCTCCTCTGTCGCGCACCAGTCGACTGACTCATGGCGGGAACGCTTTTTATTCGTATCAGGTTCTTGACTAATTTCGTCAAGTATACCATGCGCGACTGTTTTTTGCCACCTGCCGCTTCTCAAAGTCCGGGATTACCCGAACCGCTCCGGTGGCCCGGCTGCTCTGCCCGAGCCATCGCCGATCATCGCGCGGCCGATGAGATGGGGAGCACATTGTCGGTTCCCGGCGCGCCAAAAGCCTGCTGTTTCAGCACATGCAGCTGATCGCGCACCCGGGCGGCTTTTTCGAACTCCAGGTTTTTCGCGTGCTCCACCATCTGCTTTTCGAGGCGCTTGATTTCGCGCGCAATGTCTTTCTCGCTCATGTCCTCGACCAGCGCTTTTTGCATCTCCAGCTTTTCGGCCTCCTTGCCGGATTTCTCGCTGTACACGCCGTCGATCAGGTCCTTGATGCGCTTGACCACGCTGCGCGGTGTAATGCCGTGCTCAATGTTGAAAGCCAGCTGCCTGTTACGCCTGCGCTCGGTTTCGCCCATGGCCTTTTGCATGGAGTCGGTGATGCGATCGGCATACAAAATGGCGCGGCCGTTGAGGTTGCGGGCCGCCCGGCCAATGGTCTGGATCAGGCTGCGCTCCGACCGCAAAAATCCTTCCTTGTCAGCGTCCAGAATCGCCACCAGCGAGACTTCTGGAATGTCCAGCCCTTCGCGCAGCAGATTGATGCCGACCAGCACATCAAAAGTACCCAGCCGCAGGTCACGCAAAATCTCCACCCGCTCTACCGTTTCCACGTCGCTGTGCAGGTAGCGCACCTTCACCCCGTTTTCACTGAGGTAATCGCTCAGCTGCTCGGCCATGCGCTTGGTCAGCGTGGTGATCAGAACACGCTCATTGACCTCCACGCGAATCCGGATTTCCTGCAGCACGTCATCGACCTGATGCGTCGCCGGCCTGACTTCGACCTGCGGATCGACCAGTCCAGTAGGCCGCACGACCTGCTCCACCACCTGCCCGGCATGCTCATTTTCGTAAGCCGCTGGCGTGGCAGAGACAAAAATCGCCTGTCGCATCTTGGACTCGAACTCTTCAAACTTGAGCGGCCGGTTGTCCAGCGCGCTGGGCAGGCGAAAGCCGTATTCGACCAGCGTGGTCTTGCGCGCCCGGTCGCCGTTGTACATGGCGTTGAGCTGGCCGATCATGACGTGGCTCTCGTCGAGAAACATCACCGAATCCCTCGGCAGGTAGTCGCACAGCGTCGAGGGCGCCGAGCCCGGCGCCGAAGCGCTCAGGTGGCGGGTGTAGTTTTCGATGCCCTTGCAGTGGCCGATTTCACCGAGCATTTCGAGGTCAAACCGGGTGCGCTGCTCGATGCGCTGGGCTTCGACCAGCTTGCCATCGGCGATGAACTGCCCTACCCGCTCGGACAGTTCCTGCTTGATGGTTTCTACGGCTGCCAGCACCTTGTCGCGCGGCGTCACGTAATGGCTCTTGGGATAGACCACGAAGCGTGGAATCTTCTGCTTGATGCGGCCGGTCAGCGGGTCAAACAGCTGCAGGGAGTCAATTTCGTCGTCAAACAGATCAATACGGATGGCCAGTTCGGAATGCTCGGCCGGGAAAATGTCGATCACGTCGCCGCGCACCCGGAAGCTGCCGCGCGCAAAATCCTGATCGTTGCGGCTGTACTGCATGCGGATCAGCCGCGCAATCACGTCGCGCTGGCCCATCTTGTCACCGATGCGGGCGATAAAGCGCATCTGCGTGTAATCTTCGGGCGCACCAATACCGTAGATCGCACTGACAGTCGCGACGATGATCGTATCGCGCCGTTCCAGCACGCTCTTGGTCGCTGAAAGCCGCATTTGTTCGATGTGCTCATTGATCGCAGAGTCTTTTTCAATGAACAGATCGCGCTGCGGCACATAGGCTTCGGGCTGGTAGTAGTCGTAATAACTGACGAAATACTCCACCGCGTTCTTTGGGAAAAACTCCCTGAACTCGCTGTACAGCTGGGCGGCCAGGGTCTTGTTCGGTGCGAACACAATCGCCGGCCGGCCCAGCCGCGCAATCACATTGGCCATGGTGAAAGTCTTGCCGGAGCCAGTCAAACCGAGCAGGGTTTGAAAGACTTCACCGTCGTTGACGCC
>JBDSZF010000192.1:0-3642 GCA_039925285.1 Polaromonas sp. | reverse complement strand
GTACGCGCCTGTTGCTCGGTAAAGACGCCGACCTGCAGGCATTGAGCGCTTGCGGAAGGCGTGGGCGTTGTGCCTGCGGGTGCATGCACGGCGGGCGGGACCGCGCGGGGTGCGATCAGCTGCATCGTTTCTGGCCGGATCTGCTGCGCCAGCCGCTCGGGTTCGGACTGCCGGGCCGGGGCGAAGCCATAAGCTGCCAGCAGGCCCTGCGCCCACGCAAAGTAGGCTGCATTGGCCAGCAGCAGCGCCAGGATCAGCACTCTCAGCACGGGCGCGTAGCCCTTGCGGGCTCAGTGGCGGCAGGCCGCACGCTGACTTCGGCGCTGCTGACTTCCCGCATGCCCGCCGCCGTATGCACCAGCAGCGCGCCGTTGTCAGCCACGCCGTGGGCCGTTCCCTGGGTGCCATCCGAAAGCGTTACCGCGCGGCCAGACAGCACGTCGCGCGCTGCAAACCGCGCCTGAAAGGGCGCAAAGCCAAACTGCCCGAAGACCTGCACCGCCTGCACCAGCGCCGGCACGATGCGCAGCAGCGCGTCAGCCGCGTCGACATCGGCATCGAGTTCCTGCAGGCAGCCGGGCGGAACGGCGGGCGCCGCAGCAGTTTCGGCAGCGGCAGGCAGTGCTAGCGGCCGGATATTGATGCCCACGCCGATGACCACATAGCGCAGGCCGTCCCAGCTGGCGGTCTCGACCAGGATGCCGCCCAGCTTGCGCTCGCCCTGGGGCGTCGCCAGCCACAAATCATTCGGCCATTTCAGGCCGATGCGGGGCTGGCCGCTGTGGCGGGCCTGGCCGGTTGCAGGCGGTTCCAGGCTTTCGGCCACGCTGACGCCGACCGCCAGCGACAGGCCGGCCCAGTCGGCCGGCTGCAGGGGCAGGCCCAGCGAAAACGTCAGGCTGCCTGCGCGCCGGCTTTGCCAGCTGCGGCCCAGCCGTCCGCGTCCGGCGTTTTGCTGCTCGGCCACCAGCAGCAGCGGCTCGGGCTGGTGCGGTCTGCCGGGACTGCCCTTGAAGCGGCGCATCAGCTCGGTATTGGTCGAATCGATCTCGGGCAGCACTTCCACCGTGAAGCCGGGCAGGGCCGGCGCCACGGCTTCCCAGATCGCCTCGGCGGGCCAGCGTGTTGGCAGGGAAGAGGTCATGAGGGTTCCCAGCGAAAAACGGTTTTAAGGAAAGGTCAAGCCAGCAGGACGGGCTCAGTGGCGCTTCTTGGGGTCGGGGGTCTTGGGCGCCCCGGCATCGGCTTTCTTGACCGATTTCTTCTTGTCCCTGGGCGCCAGCAGCGTGCCCCGGCAGTTGCCGGCGCCGCACCAGCACGGGTAGTCGGCGAGCAGCTTTTTCGTGTACCTGGCGTCGATGATCAGGCCGTAGTCATAAAACAGCTCTTCGCCCGCCACGATGTTGCGCAGCGCCTTGATGAAGACGCGCCCGCCGTCTTCGTCGCTTACCTCTGCCTGGCAGTTGGGGGCGCAGCTGTGGTTGATCCAGCGCGACGAGTTGCCGCCGTGACTGGCGTCAATCACCTGGCCGTCGTCAATGTGAAAGTAAAACGTGTGCCTGGGCTGGGCCGGGTCGTGCGGATGGCGGCGCAGCGCTTCCGGCCAGCTGATGATCTCGCCGACATATTCGATCAGCGTCTCGCCTTCGGCCAGGTCCTGCAGCGCGAATACGCCTTTGCCATGCACGCCCGAGCGGCGGGTCTGAATCCGGCGATGATCACTGCCCGTCACAGGCTGGGCAGGGGAGGCGGAGACCTGTTTTTTTGACACGGCAGTTTTTTTGGTATGGTTAATTCATGTGTGCGTGCGCACCAGCGCGCGTACAGGCGCGAGAAAGCTATTGTAGTGATGCTCCCTGGCCGTTGCTGAAGGCCGCTTGAGGGCGCATGTGATTGATGAAAAGCCGCTTTGGCGCAAAGCGTGGGGAATGTTCCCGACGCTGGACAAGGTTTAAGAAGTTCTTATGAAAACACTGGTAATTGCCGAAAAGCCTTCGGTGGCGCAAGACATCGTGCGTGCCCTCACGTCCACGGCGGGCAGGTTTGACAAGCACGACGAGTACTTTGAAAGCGAGGACTGGATCATCACCTCGGCCGTCGGCCATCTGGTCGAGATCCAGGCGCCCGAAGAGTTCGACGTCAAGCGCGGAAAGTGGAGTTTTGCCAACCTGCCGGTGATTCCGCCTTACTTTGACCTCAAGCCGATGGACAAGACCAAGACGCGGCTCAACGCCATCGTCAAGCTGACCAAACGCAAGGATGTGGGCGCTCTCGTCAATGCCTGCGACGCCGGCCGCGAGGGCGAGCTGATCTTCCGCCTGATCCAGCAATACGCCAAAGCCAAGCACCCGGTCAGGCGGCTGTGGCTGCAGTCGATGACGCCGGCCGCCATCCGCGACGGCTTTGCCGCGCTGCGCACTGACGCGCAGATGCTGCCGCTGGCCGATGCGGCGCGCTGCCGCTCCGAGGCCGACTGGCTGGTCGGCATCAATGGCACGCGCGCCATGACGGCCTTCAATTCGCGCGACGGCGGCTTCTTCCTGACGACCGTCGGCCGGGTGCAGACGCCGACGCTGTCGGTGGTGGTCGAGCGCGAGGAAAAAATCCGCAAGTTCGTGAGTCGCGACTACTGGGAAATCCATGCCCTGTTTGGCGCCGAAGCCGGCAACTACCCCGGCAAATGGTTTGACCCGAAGTGGAAACGGGCGGCGGCCAATGCAGACAACACCGAGCCTGATGCCGAGCTGAAAGCCGACCGGCTCTGGCTTGAGAGCGAGGCGCGCGCCATTGCCGACGCGGTGCGCGGCCAGACCGCGACGGTGACCGAAGAGTCCAGGCCGACCACGCAGGCGGCCGGGCTGCTGTTTGACCTGACCTCGCTGCAGCGCGAGGCCAACGGCAAGTTCGGCTTTTCGGCCAAGACCACGCTGTCGATTGCGCAAAGCCTGTACGAGCGCCACAAGGCGCTGACCTATCCGCGTACCGACTCGCGCGCGCTGCCCGAAGACTATGTGCCGGTGGTCAGGCAGACCTTTGAAATGCTGGCCAACAGCGGCATGAGGCACCTGGCGCCGCATGCGGCGACTGCCCTGCAGGGCAACTACATCAAGCCGAGCAAGCGGATTTTTGACAATGCCAAGGTCAGCGACCACTTTGCCATCATCCCGACGCTGCAGGCGCCCAGCGGCCTGAGCGAGGCCGAGCAGAAGCTCTATGACCTGGTGGTGCGCCGCTTCATGGCGGTGTTTTTCCCGAGCGCCGAATACCTGGTCACGACGCGGATTTCCGTGTCGGTCGGTCACAGCTTCAAGACTGAAGGAAAAGTGCTGGTCAAGCCGGGCTGGCTGGCGATCTACGGCAAGGAAGCTGCCGACGAGGTGGCCGACGCCAAGGAAGGCGACAAGGGGCAAAGTCTGGTTCCGGTCAAGCCCGGCGAGCGCGTTGGCGTCGAAGCGGCCGACGTCAAGGGCCTGAAAACCCGTCCGCCAGCGCGCTATAGCGAAGCCACGCTGCTGGGCGCCATGGAAGGCGCGGGCAAGACGATTGACGACGACGAGCTGCGCGAAGCCATGCAGGAGAAAGGCCTGGGCACGCCGGCCACCCGCGCCGCCACCATCGAAGGCCTGATCGCCGAAAAATACA
>JBDSZF010000191.1:0-11888 GCA_039925285.1 Polaromonas sp. | reverse complement strand
GTGCTTTTAAACGCCTCGGCAATGGCCACCGCCCTGTCAATGGCCTGCTGGGCAGTGGACGAACCATCGACGGGAACCAGAATGTGCTTGAACATGGGGCGACCTCCTTCAAAGTCATGAAAAGATTCTCAGTCACCCGACCCGATCGGTCAATGCCCAGCCAGGTGGACGCTCAAGGCTCGATCCGAACGCCTTTCCAGAAAGCGACATGTCCCTTGATGTTGTCGGCCTCGGGTTTGGGGTCGGGGTAATACCAGGCGGCATCGGTATTCATCTCCCCATTGACCAGCAGGGAATAGTAGCTGGCCTGCCCTTTCAATGAACTCATGGTGTGATGGTTGCTGAAAGTCACATAGTCGCGGTTGAGTGAACCTTCAGGGAAATAGTGGTTGCCTTCAAGGACCACGGTCTCGTCGCTTTGCGCAATGACTGCGCCATTCCAGATTGCTTTCATTTTTCCCTTCCTTATTTGCACTTGATCTTCGCACAACACTGACGGCCGGCGGATCGCCCGGCGCCGCCCATCCTGCATGGGTCAATCCTTGTCATGGCCCCTGCCGTGACCATGGCCGTGACCTTTTCCATGCTCCTTGTCATGCTCCTTGTCATGCTTTTTGTCATAGCCCTTACCATGACGATCGCCATGGTCGTTTTCATAGCCGCGATAGCCATCCCTGCCATGGCGCTGTTCATAACCGTCGTCGCCCCGCACCTTGACGAAGTAAACAGGCCGGTTGCAGGCGTTGTAGCGGCTGCAATGCTTGGCCCATTTTTTGGCATGGCCGGGCGGCACATGCAAATACAGCGGCTGCTGTTGCACATACACAGGCGCGTGCTGAATGATCAGCGGCTGCGCGTAAATCAGGGGCGGCGGCGGCGCATTGCCGATTTCAATGCGGCCATACACGCCCGGCGCCAAAGCGCCCTCCACCGTGGCATTTGCGTAGGAAGTGGCCGCATGAGCGGCCCCGCCCAGCAGCGCAGACAGGGCAACAAGCCCTGCCATCAGGCAAGGTCTGGCATTTTTTTTCATGGTTTCTTTCTTGTAGATTCGCTTCCAAAGGCATCAGGCAGACAGCCTGACGATGAGAAGCAACTGACGGGCAACTGAAAATAGGCCTGCCATTCACAACTCCATTTGTAACAGGCGCTCGCGCTTCCAAGCGTAGGATAAGGTGATATTTGCAAGCAAACATTTCTTCCCGAAAATGAACGTGTTGTTTTCAGGCGCCGTCCAGCAGCACATTATCCAGCGCCCCAACCTTGGCGCCGCCAGGGCAGTTTGCAAATGGCCTTCCAGCAAGGTCGGCAATTCCTACAGCCAGTCGGTGCGAACCGTCAATGCCTACTACGAGCGTCTTGACCACGGTAGTTTGCCGATTGAAAAGAGCTTTAAAGTGAGCCCGGACGAGCTGCTCAGGCGCGACATCATCATGGCGCTGATGTGCAGTGCACCGGTTGAAATCGAGACCATCAACCGTGATTACGGCATCGACTTCAACCGCTATTTTGCGCACGAGCTGGCGCGGCTCAAGCCTTACGAAGAGGCCGGGCTGATCACCATTGACCCACTGGCGATCCGCGTGACAGCCAAAGGACGGCTTTTCGTGCGCGCCAGCGCCATGGTGTTCAACAGCTATCTGACCCAGCCGACGAGCTCCACTTATTCCAAACTGATCTGATCGTTCTGCGGGCGATAAAAAGACTGTTCCAATAGACGGTTTAACGCAAAGCTCTGGGTGCCGTCTGGCGCTCAGAGCCTGTTACCCGAGAGCAAGACCTCCATGGCCATCAAAGCCACCATTCATAAAGCCCAACTGCAAATCGCCGACATGGACCGCGGCATCTATGCCGACCACAACGTCATCATTGCGCGCCATCCGTCAGAAACCGACGAACGCATGATGATCCGCCTGCTGGCTTTCGCGCTCAATGTGCCCGGCGATGACAAGCGCGGCAACCTTGAATTTGCCAAGGACCTGTGGGACGTCGATGAGCCCGCTCTCTGGCACAAGGACTACACCGACGCGGTGCTGCACTGGATTGATGTGGGCCAGCCTGATGACAAGCGGCTGATGCGCGCCGCCGGCCGCGCCGAACGCGTGACCGTGTTCAGCTTTTCCAGCAGTACGCCGGTCTGGTGGAAAGGCATTGAAACAAAGCTGACACGCGCCGCCAACCTGGTGGTCTGGCAGATCGAGGCGGCCGAAAGCCAGGCGCTGGCCAAGCTCGCCCAGCGCGGCATGCAACTGCAAATCACGGTTCAGGACGGCACGGTCTGGATGAGCACCGGTAGCGAATCCGTAGAGATCACGCCGCGCCGGCTGACTGCCGGCGGCTGAGCTTTCAAGCCTGGCCGGCCGCGCTGGCAGGCGAGGGTTATTCCGGCATCCGGAAATGCGGCTGATACGGCGGCAGCCTGGCGCCGCAGTGGTAGCAATAATTGGCGTCAGGCGAATGGCCTTCGCTCAGGCACTCGTGGCAGGTTCGCGTGGTGGGCGCCGGCACCATCTCCAGCCGCCGCTGCGCCGCCATTTCCGCAGTGACGATGCCTGTCGGAACAGCCAGAATTCCCCAGCCCAGCAGCATCATGAAGGAAGAAATCAGCCGCCCCAGATCGGTCTTGGGCGCGATGTCGCCAAAGCCCACCGTCGTTACCGTGCTGATGGCCCAGTAAACCGAGGTGGGAATGCTGGTAAAGCCGTTGTTTCGACCTTCCACCACATACATCACCGTGCCCATGACCAGCACCATCATCAGCACGGCAGACAAAAACACCAGTATCTTGCGGCCACTGGCTGCCAGGGCGCGCCCCAGCGACTGGTATTCGGCCACATAAGCCGTGAGCTTGAACACCCGAAACACGCGCAGCAGCCGCAGCACACGCACATCAATCAGAGCGTGCAGCCCTGGAACAAACAGCGCCAGGTAAGTCGGCAGCACGGCAACCAGGTCAATGATGCCAAAAAAGCTGGTGGCATAGCGCAGCGGCTTGCGGACGCACACCAGCCGGGCCATGTATTCGAAGGTAAAGAGCAGCGTGAATATCCATTCAATCACCGCTAACGCCTGGCCATGCAGGCGATGAACTGAATCGACACTGTCGGCCATCACCACGGCAATGCTGAGCAGGATGATGCCAATCAGGGACTGGTCAAAAATACGGCCGGCACGGGTGTCGGCTTCAAAAATCACCGTGTACCAGCGCAGGCGCCAGCCTGACAGCGGCTTTTCAGGCGCAGCACTTGGGGTATTGGAATGAGGAGATGCCATGCTTGCGGTCAACGCTCATGCAGCGTTGCTTTTTTCAATTCGAGAAGGCTGGCAGGATAACCCAGGCAAGCCGCCAGACTGATTTTTCAAGTCAGGAGGGAGTTTGCTGCCAAACACCGCATGCTATGGTTTACCGCATGCCTAAAACCATACGTTATACCCTGCTGTCACTGCGCGATCTGGCCGTTTCGGCGGGTCCTTTCATCGTGCTGGCCGTTGCGCTGCTGGTGCTGGCTTACTGGTGGCTGGACCCGAACCCGCCCAAGCGGGTCACGCTGGCTACCGGCCCGGCGCAAAGCGCCTATGAAGAGTTCGGCAAGCGCTATGCCACCCTGCTGGCCAGGGACGGCATCGAGGTCGTGCTGCTGCCTTCCGAAGGATCGGCTGCCAACCTGCAGCTGCTGCGCGAAGGCAAGGCCGACCTGGGATTTGTCCAGGGCGGCAGCAGCGACGCCGGTAGCCCACAGGGTGAAGGGCTCGAAAAGCTCGAATCACTGGGCAGCCTTTTCATTGAACCGGTGTGGCTGTTTTACCGTGAGGATGCGGCGCGCCGGGTCAACACCCAGGCCACGCTGACGGCCCTGCCCGAACTCAAGGGGCTGCGCGTCAACGTTGGCACGCCCGGCAGCGGCCTGCCCAGCCTGATGGACAAGCTGTTTGAAAGCAACCGCATCGACGCCAGCGCGCTGAAGCTTTCGCAGCTTGAGCAAACCCCTGCCACCGTCGCATTCCTGGGCGGCGAGCTGGACGCCATCGTGTTTGCCTCGGCCCCCGAGTCGCTGATGGTGCAGATGCTGCTGCAGACGCCGGGCGTCAAGCTGATGGATTTTGCGCAAAACGAAGCCTATTCCCGGCGTTTTGCATTTTTAAGCCCTGCCGTGCTGCCACGCGGCGTGGTCGATCTGGCCGCCAATATTCCGCCGCAAGACGTTCGCCTGGTCGCGCCCACCACCACACTGCTCACGCGCGCTGGCACGCACCCGGCGCTGCTGCAACTGTTTGCGCTGGCCGGCAACGAAATCCATGGCAGCGCGGGCTGGTTCAAGCGGGCCCGCGAATACCCCAAGCTGGCTAACAGTGAAGTTCCGATTTCAGCCGAAGCCCAGCGCAGCATCAACAACCATCAACCTTTTTTGCAGCGCTACCTGCCGTTCTGGGTCGCCAACCTGGTCGAACGCATGTGGCTGGTGATGGGCCTCATCCTGGCGATCATGCTGCCGCTGTCGCGCATCGTGCCGCCGCTGTATGAGTTTCGCGTGCGCTCGCGCATCTTCCGGTGGTACGGCCAGCTCAGGGACATTGAAAACCGTCTTGACAGCGCCAGCGACCAGGACGCCCTGCTTGAAGATCTGAGCAAACTGGAACACCGCGCCGAGAAAATCAGCGTGCCGCTGTCCTACGCCAGTGAGCTTTACGCGCTGCGCAACAACATCCAGCTGGTGCGCAAGAAACTGCAGAGCTGGCAAAAATACCAGCACAAGGCGTAAGAGTGGGCTGCGCCCGTGAGCCAGGACAAGGCTGGTTTCGCGGGCCTGTTCAATGGCAGCTACATCTTCCCAACCATCATTCTGGGGCTGATGAGCGCCACCGGTCTCATGCTGGTGTACTCGCTCAACACCTGGCTGCCCGAACTCATGCTGCGGGCCGGCTTCAATGCCAAGGGTTCGCTGTCATTCCTGCTGGTTATCGTCGCGGTCGCCGGACTGGGCACCAGCGGCACCCAGACGCTGATCTACGGTTTCGTCGCCAACTACTACCGCACCAACGTCCGCGCCGCAGGGGTGGCCTGGTGCGCCGGTTTCGGCCGGCTCGGCGGCATGCCCCATGCTGGGTAGTTTCCTGATCAGTGCCAGTATTGCGCTCGACTCGATCCTGCTGGCCCGCGCCCCGGCGGTAAACTGACCACCTGCTCAAAACCTGCCGTCAGGCACGACAGCGCGGCCGCGCCGATGCCGGCACTACCCAATCGAACCCGCTAACTTAAACAGGAAAATCCATGAAGCTGTATAACTTTTTTCGCAGCGGCACCTCGCACCGGCTGCGCATTGCGCTCAACCTCAAAGGGCTGCAGGCGCAGTACGTTCCGGTTGACCTGCGCACCGAGCAACACCTGAAGGACGAATTCAAGGCCGTCAACCCGCAAATGCTGGTGCCGGCGCTGGAGGCGGACGGCAAGGTGTTGATCCAGTCGCCCGCCATCATCGAGTGGCTGGAAGAGACGCACCCCGCGCCGGCGCTGTTGCCCGTCAACGCCAACGACCGCGCCCAGGTGCGTGCGCTGGCAGCCATCGTGGGCTGCGACATCCACCCGATCAACAACCGCCGCATCCTGGAGTACCTGCGCAAGGAACTCGGCGCGAATGAAGGTGCGGTGAACGCCTGGTGTTCGACCTGGATCACGGCCGGCTTTGATGCCTATGAAGCCCTGCTGGCGTCCGACCGCCAGCGTGGGCGCTTCAGCTTCGGCGACACCCCGACCCTGGCTGATGTGTACCTGATTCCGCAAGTGGAAAGCGCGCGCCGCTTCAAGGTCGACCTCGGCCGCTGGCCGCTGATCAGTGCTGTGGATGCCGCCTGTGCGACGCTGGAGGCGTTCAAGAAAGCGGCGCCTGCAGTGCAGCCCGACGCAGCTTGATCTAACACCATCCATCCGGCCTCAGCGCGGTCGCAGTCCGCGCCGCCGTTTGATTGACCCGCGTTATGCGCTACGCTGGCAGATTTGAATGGCCTGCCCATGACTTTAACGACCAAAGCACTGGTCAGCAGCGTGCTGTGGGCTGAAGAGCTGCGCCAGCTCATCGTGCGCCTGGGCCGCAGGCATGCGCCATGACAATCGGCCTGCTCGCGCTGCAATTCTTGCCGTGTGCGCTGCTGATCGCTGTGGCGGGTTATGTGCTCTGCCAAAGTGCCGACCGCATCGCCAAGGCGAGCGGTCTCACCGGCGGCTGGATCGGTCTGGCGCTGCTGGCCACCGTGACCACGCTGCCCGAAATGGCGGTGACGCTGTCGGCCTTGCGCCTGCGCGCGCTCGACATGGCGATTGGCAATCTGCTGGGCAGCAATCTGTTCAACGTGGCGATTCTGGCCATTGATGACATTTTTTATACCCGCGGTCCGCTGCTCGCCGACGCATCGCCGGTGCATGGCGGCACGGCGATCGCAGCCGTGGTGATGAGCGGGCTGGTGATGATCGGCCTCGTGATGCGGCCGCAGGGCCGCGAGTTGCGGGTGCTGAGCTGGGTCAGCGCGGGGCTGCTGGCGACCTATCTTTTCAACGCCGCGCTGGTCTTTTTGTATGGCGGCGGCTGACCGGGCGTGATAAAAAGAAGCCACCATGAGCTTTCCGCACGGACCGTTTACCGAATTTGCACTGCTGCTGCTGGTGTGCGCCTTCACCGGTGCGCTGTTCGTGCGGCTGCGTCAGCCGGTGCTGATTGCCTACATCGTGGTCGGCATTGCGATCGGACCAGCGGGCTTCGGCTTGGTTGCGGCACATGACCAGATCGACCTGCTGGCGCAGATCGGCGTCACGGTGCTGCTGTTTGTGGTCGGGCTCAAGCTCGACCTGAACCACATACGCCACATTGGCCCGGTGGCGCTGGCCACCGGCCTGGGGCAACTGGCGTTCACGATCGCGTTCGGCTTTGCCCTGGTTTTGCTGCTGGGCAAGGCGCCCATGGAGGCGCTTTATGTGGCGGTGGCGCTGACGTTTTCCAGCACCATCATCATCGTCAAGCTGCTGAGCGACAAGCGCGAACTCGACAGCCTGCATGGCCGCATCGCAGTCGGCTTCCTGATCGTGCAGGACGTGGCGGTCGTCATCGCCATGATGGCGATGAGCGCCTTTCGGGGTGCGGGCGACGGCCAGGCCGCGGCGGGCGATGTCGTGCTGTCCCTCGCCTGGCGCCTGGGCGCCGTCGCCGCGCTGATGTATGTGCTGATGCGCTGGCCGCTGCCCAAGGTGGTGGCCACGATGGCGCGCTCGCAGGAGTTGCTGCTGGTGTTTGCGGTCGCCTGGGGCGTGGCGCTGGCTGCGCTGGGTGAAGGGGTCGGCTTCAGCAAGGAGGCCGGTGCGTTTCTGGCGGGCTTCTCGCTGGCCTCAACGCCTTACCGCGAGGCGGTGAATGCACGGCTGACCGGCCTGCGTGACTTTTTGCTGCTGTTTTTTTTCATCGACCTGGGCGCCAAGCTCGACTTTTCGACCCTGGGCGGCGAAATCGTGCCGGCGATTTTTCTGTCGCTGTTCGTGCTGATTGGCAACCCGCTGATTGTGATGGCCATCATGGGCTACATGGGTTACCGCAAACGCACCAGCTTTCTGGCCGGGCTGACGGTGGCGCAGATCAGCGAGTTCTCCATCGTCTTTGTGGCGATGGGCATCTCGCTGGGCCATATTGGCGTTGAGGCCCTGGGACTGACGACGCTGGTAGGGCTGGTGACCATCACGGTCTCGACCTACCTGATTCTGTATTCGCAGCATCTGTATGCACGACTCGCCCCGTGGCTCACCGTGTTCGAGCGGCGGCGGCCATTTCGCGAACTGGCGGTCGAGCGCCAGCAACAAAGTGACGACCAGGTCGAGGCGATCGTGTTTGGCCTGGGCCGCTACGGCAGCCTGCTTTTGGTGCAGTTGCGCGCGGTCGGCATCAAGGCCATAGGCGTTGATTTCGACCCTGAAACCGTGCGTACGTTGCGCCGCCAGAAACTGCCGGTGCGGTTTGGCGACGGCGAAAACCCCGACTTCGTCGAATCACTCCCGCTGAGCGAGGCGCGCTGGATCATCACCACCTTCCCGGGCTGGGAATCGAACCGGGCATTGTTGCACGCACTGCACGCAGCCCGGTTCGACGGACAGGTCGCCGGCGCCGTGCGTGATGCCGGGCACGGCCGCGCCCTGAAAGCCGCCGGGGTGCAGTACATCCTGAATCTGTTCGATGACGCCGCCGACCATGCAGCCCATAGCCTGGCCGGGAAAATTCATCCCTCCAAGGAAGGCACAACATGAACGTACTCCGCTCAATCCTGGCCGCCACCGACTTCTCGGCGCCGTCGCGCCACGCCGCAGACCGGGCGGCACGCCTGGCCCACGAACCCGGCCTACAGATGACGCTGATGCATGTGGTCTCCAATCGGGCAGTCGATGAGTTGCGACACTGGCTGGGCGTCGGCCACCTGGCTGAGCAGCACTTGCTTGCCGAAGCCAGCCAGCGCCTGCAGCAACTCGCCGACGAGCTTGCCGCCGCACGGCAGGTGACGGTGCAGACGCACCTGGCCACCGGTCCGGTACTTGACGTGATCAGCCAGCATGCCGAGGCCATCAACGCCGAGCTGCTGGTGCTGGGCGCCCGTGGCGCCGGCTTCCTGCGCCGGCTGGCGCTTGGCACCACGTCCGAGCGGCTGCTGCGACGCTCGATGCGGCCGCTGCTGGTTGTCAAACAGATGCCGCACGAACCCTACCGCCGCGTGCTGGTGGCGCTGGACTTCTCGCGCTGGTCGGCGCAGGCGGTCGAGACTGCCAGGCGGGTGGCGCCGCACGCACGGCTGGTGCTGCTCAACGCGTTTGAGGTGCCGTTTGAAGGAAAACTGCAGCTTGCCGGCGTGGACACCCTGACCATCGAGCACTACCGCCAACAGGCCCGCACCAGCGCCCGGCAACAACTCGACACGCTGGCCCGGCAAGCCGGCCTCAAGCCAGGCCACTGGGATGCCTGCGTCGTTGAAGGCGAAGCGTGGCAGTGCATCGTCGAGCAGGAGCAAGAGCTTGACTGCGACCTGGTGGTGCTCGGCAAGCACGGCCAGTCCGCCGCCGAAGAATTGCTGCTGGGCAGCGTGACCAAATCCGTACTGGCCGAAGGCAGCAGCGACGTGCTGGTTTCAACGGCGTGCAAGACATGACACGGCTTTTAGCGCCCTCTTTCGTGCAAGCCGGGCTTCAACCCTATCTTTTTAAAAGGTTCTCAACGTGAAAATTATTGACTCTCTCGTATCTGATGCTGATGCGGCAGAAATCGCAGCTGTTCGCCGTGACCTCCATGCCCATCCCGAACTGTGCTTTGAGGAGCTTCGAACGGCAGACGTGGTCGCCCGCAAACTGAGCGACTGGGGCATTCCCATCCATCGAGGAATGGGCACGACCGGCGTGGTCGGAATCGTGCACGGGCGCGACGGTGGCGCCTGCGGGCGTGGCGTCGGCCTGCGTGCCGACATGGATGCCCTGCCGATGCAGGAGTTCAACACTTTTGCCCATGCCAGCCAGCATGCCGGAAAGATGCATGCCTGCGGCCATGACGGCCACACCGCCATGCTGCTGGCCGCAGCGCAACATCTTTCAAAACACCGCGACTTTGACGGCACGGTTTACCTGATCTTTCAACCTGCCGAAGAAGGCGGCGGCGGTGCACGGGAAATGATCAGGGACGGCCTGTTTGAAAAGTTTCCGATGCAAGCCGTCTTTGGCATGCACAACTGGCCAGGCGGTGAAGTCGGCACTTTTGCCGTCAGCGCCGGTCCGGTCATGGCCTCCAGCAACGAATTCAAAATCGTCATCCGCGGCAAGGGCAGCCATGCGGCACTGCCGCACAACGGCATTGACCCGGTGCCGGTCGCTTGCCAGATGGTGCTGGCCTTTCAGACCATCATCAGCCGGAACAAAAAACCGGTCGATGCAGGCGTCATTTCGGTCACGATGATTCACGCTGGTGAAGCCACCAATGTCGTGCCCGACTTCTGTGAACTGCAGGGAACCGTGCGAACCTTCAGCACCGGGGTGCTGGACCTGATTGAAAAGCGCATGAAAGTGATTGCCGAGCACACTTGCGCGGCTTTTGAAGCGCAATGCGAATTCGAGTTTTCCCGCAACTATCCACCCACCATCAACTCTGCGGCTGAAGCTGATTTTGCGCGGCAGGTCATGAGCGATATCGTTGGTGCGGACAAGGTGATGGCCCAGGAGGCGACCATGGGCGCCGAGGATTTCTCCTACATGCTGCAGGCCAGACCCGGCGCTTACTGCTTCATCTCCAACGGTGAAGGCGACCATCGAGAGATCGGCCATGGCGGCGGTCCCTGCACCCTGCACAACCCGAGTTATGACTTCAATGACGAGCTGATTCCGCTGGGCGGCAGCTACTGGGTACAACTGGCCAGCCGCTGGCTCAACACGCCCGCCCCGGCCTGACGGCTGGCCAGGCAGCGCGGACCCCTGGAAACAGCCTAAAGCTGGCTGTTGCTTTACACGCTGTTGCGCAAGGCGGTGCGGGCCACGCTGTCCAGTGCGCCATCAAGCCGACCCAGTCGCCCAGATTCAACTCAATCCTCTCGCCTGATCCAGCGTCTGCGGATACTGCTGGACTGGCATTGTTTGGCGGCTGAAGCGTGCCTGGCCCGGATGGACAAGGCGCCTCCCCATCGTCCATGAAGCCGCCTGCGATAGCCTGCGCAATGTCAAGACTCCAGAGTACCTCGCCCAACATCAGGCTGAATACGCGTCGCGCCGGTTGAGCCAGACTCCCCGAACAGGCGTTCCCGGGCCAGACCTGCGCCCATGGATCGCTGATACATGGCCGCCACAAGTTTTGAACACCAGTGATCAATCAGAAACAGAGGCTGATTGAGTAGCTCATCAACACAGGACTGCTAAGCCGGACTCAGAAGCTCTAGAGCAGAATCGCCCTGACTGGCAACAGCCCGCACTCCCCCATGTACCTCGTATTTGTTTCCTTGAAGTTCTTGCTGGTCAGGGTGATTCCGCTCTAATGTCATGACCTTGGGTCATTTCTTCAGGCGAATATTCGAAACAGCAGAAAGGAAGACTCAGGAAGGCAGACCCAGGGCCTGCCAGCCGGAATGACCCAGCTTTTCCAGTGTCTTGATGTTCTCTTCAAAAATGGCTTCGGCTTCAGGAAAAGCCTGCACCGCGCGGTCAATGCTTTGCTCGCGCAGCAAATGCAGCATCGCAAATGGCGCGCGATTGGTGTAGTTGCCGATGTCGTCCGGCTCGGTGCCGTCAAACTGGAACTTCGGATGGAAGCTCGCCAGCTGCACCACGCCTTCGAGGCCGTGCTCGTCCACCACGCCTTCTGCAATTTCCAGGAAATCATTGAAGTCCAGAAAGTCGTCAAACAGCGTGGGGTGAATCAGCAGCGTGGTGTCAATCTCGTCGGCCGGCGTGGCGACCAGCAGGTCAAGCTCGCGGTCAAGCTCTTCCAGCAGGTCGTCGGCATGGCGTGCCTGGCTCACGACCAGGCGAACCTGGTTCTTGACATACACCGCTTTGGCAAACGGGCACAGGTTCAGCCCGATCACGGCTTTTTCAAGCCAGTGACGGGTGGCGGTGAGGACTTGTTCGTCAGTCATAAGCGGCGGCGATCATGGTGCATTCATCCAAGCAGGGGCCGCGGAACCGGCTTCGCCGGGCCGCAGGCGCAGCGGCCCCCTCGGGGGGCAGGGAGCTACACGAAGTGAGCGACCGTGGGAGCTCAATGCAGGGCCTTGAAGCGCATGCGCTTGGGCTTGGCGCCCTCTTCGCCCAGACGGCGCTTCTTGTCGGCTTCGTATTCCTGGTAGTTACCGTCAAAGAAGGTCCACTGGCTGTCGCCCTCGGCGGCCAGGATGTG
>JBDSZF010000190.1:0-7755 GCA_039925285.1 Polaromonas sp. | reverse complement strand
ACGGCGGCTTCATCAGCGCGCACGACTTTCACATTGCCAGCCTGATCGCCGGCGTGGTGTGCGGCGGCGATGTCGATGCCGGCACGCTGGTCACCGAAGAGTATCTGATGACGCTGGAGCGCAAGGCCTTTTGCTCGCTGCTGGAGCACCCCAAGACGCAGGAGCGCATCATGGGCATGATGAGTACCGGCAAACCGGTGCGCAACTGATGGCTGATTCCCCTGTCGTGAAGCATCCTCCCAACCGGTTGGAGCGCCAGCTGGACCGGTTGCAGGACGTGCCGGCGTTTGCGCGCACCTGGTATCAGGGCGTGGTGCTGCGCCGGGCCGTGCCTTTCACCGGCACTGCCGGGCTGGACTTTCTGCAGATGGACCGTGAACGCGTCGAGATCGGCCTCAAGAACGAGAAGAAGGTCCAGAATCACATCGGCGGCATCCATGCATCGGCCATGAACCTGCTGGCCGAAACCGCCACCGGCATGGTGGTCGGCATGAATGTGCGCGACGACTGCATTCCGCTGGCCAGGGAGCTGAAGATGGTCTTCAGGAAGCGCGCCACCGGTTCGATGCGCGCGGTGGCCACGCTCACGGCAGCGCAGCAGGCGCTGATGCAGGCCAGCGACAAGGGCGAAGTCAGCGTTGCCGTCACCGTGACCGACGAGGCGGGCGTTGAGCCCGTCGAATGTGAATTTACATGGGCCTGGATTCCGTCCGGCCCCCGGAAAAGCTGAAGAATCAAGTACACATTCGTTTCCTGCTCCTTCCCCCGCTGGGGGAAGGCAGGGATGGGGACCTCCCCGCGCCCCTCCCCTGAGTTCAGCAAACCCTCTACCGAAACACCCGAGAAAGAAATACCCCATGAAACAAGTCCAGGAAGCCTATATCGTTGCCGCCACGCGCACGCCCATCGGGCGCTCGCACCGGGGCTTTTTCCGCAACACGCGGCCCGACGACCTGCTGGTCAGCGTGCTGCGCTCCGCGCTGGCCCAGGTGCCGACGCTCGACCCCAAGGCGATTGAAGACATCATCTGCGGCTGTGCGATTCCCGAAGGCCCGCAGGGCCTGAACATCGCCCGCATCGGCGCGGTGCTGGCCGGCCTGCCGACCAGCGTCGGCGGCATCACCGTGAACCGCTTTTGCGCCTCCGGCCTGTCCGCCGTGCAGATGGCCGCCGACCGCATCCGCGTGGGCGAGGCCGATGTGATGATTGCCGCCGGTACCGAAAGCATGAGCATGGTGCCGATGATGGGCAACTTGCCGTCGCTGTCGCCCGCCATGTTTGCCAACGACGAGAACATCGGCATTGCCTATGGCATGGGCCTGACGGCCGAAAAGGTCGCGCAGCAATGGAAAGTCTCGCGCGAGGCGCAGGACCAGTTTGCCTACGAGTCGCACATGAAGGCGCTCAAGGCGCAGCAGGCCGGCGAGTTCAGCGCTGAAATCACCCCGGTCGAAGTGACGGACCGCAGCGCCAACCTGGAAACCGGCGAAGTCATTGCCAGCACGCGCACCGTGAGCCTGGACGAAGGCGCGCGGCCCGATACCACGATCGAAGGCCTGGCCAGCCTCAAGACGCCGTTTGCGGCGCGCGGCTCGGTGACGGCCGGCAACAGCTCGCAAACCTCTGACGGCGCGGGCGCGCTGATTCTGGCCAGCGAAAAGGCCGTCAAGGAATTTGGCCTGAAACCGCTGGCGCGCTTTGTGAGCTTTGCTGCCAAGGGCGTGCCGCCGGCCATCATGGGCATTGGCCCCATCGAAGCCATTCCGGCGGCGCTGCGTTATGCCGGATTGACGCAGAACGACATCGACTGGTTCGAACTCAACGAGGCGTTTGCCGCGCAATCGCTGGCCGTCATCAGCACCCTGGGGCTGGACCCGGCCAGGGTCAACCCGATGGGCGGCGCGATTGCGCTCGGCCATCCGCTGGGCGCCACGGGGGCGATTCGCGCCGCCACAGTCGTTCATGCGCTGCAGCGTCATCAGCTCAAGTACGGCATGGTGACGATGTGCATCGGCATGGGGCAGGGCGCCGCCGGCATCTTCGAGCGGGTTTGAACCTGCGGGCGCGGGCATGATGAAAAGTCACCGCCCTTGGATGCATCCTTTATCCTCTACGTTTATGACCCCTACCCTCCAGACCCCCGCAAAAATCCTGACCCATGTCGATGCCGGCGTGATGACCATCACGCTCAATCGCCTGGCGCGTAAAAATTCCATCACGGCCGTCATGTATGACGCCCTGGCCGATGCGCTGGATTCGGCCAACCATGATCCGGCCGTCCGCGCTGTCGTGATCCAGGGCCATGAAACCATTTTCTCGGCTGGCAACGACATTGGCGACTTTCTTGACCATCCGCCGACCTCGCTCGATGCACCGGTGTTCCGCTTCCTGCGCGGCATCAGCAGCTTTCCCAAGCCCATCGTCGCCAGCGTGTGCGGCCCCGCCGTGGGCATAGGCACCACGATGCTGCTGCATTGCGACCTGGTGTACGCGGGCGACAACGCGGCTTTTTCCATGCCCTTTGTCAACCTGGGCCTGTGTCCCGAGGCCGCGTCGAGCTTCCTGGCCCCGCAATTGATGGGCTACCCGCGTGCTGCCGAGGCGCTGCTGCTGGGCGAACCCTTCATGGCCGAGGCGGCACTGGAGATGGGCCTCATCAACCGCATCGTGCCGCCGGCCGAGGCCAATGCGCTGGCGCAAAGGCAGGCGCTCAAGCTGGCTGCCAAGCCGCTGACTTCGCTGATGGAGACCAAGCGCCTCATGAAAAAGGGCAATGCCGGCATCGTGGCCGAGCGCATGGCCGAAGAGGGCGTGAGTTTTGGCCGCATGCTGCAGGAACCCGCCGCCCGCGAGGCCTTTAGCGCCTTCATGGAAAAGCGCCGGCCGGATTTTTCAAGCCTCTGAAGCATTTCTTGCCATATTTCAAGTAAAAAGTGCTGTTTGCGCAAGCGCTGCTTCAGGCCTTCGGCAACTTCATGCATCACGCTGGGGGCCTGCGCGCGGTAAAGCTCTGCCGCACCGCGCTGCCGCTCAATCCAGCACGCGAAACGATGCACGTCGGCGGGTTCGAAAAAGGCGATCAGCAGCGAATACACCGTGTCGTCAGCCAGGTCCGGGCCGCCGGCGATCAGTTGTGCACCCGCGACGCCGGAAGCAGGCGCACCCGCACGCCTTGCCGGGCGCGCGCCATCAGCAAGGCCATAAGCTCATGGCCCAGCGCGTCCCGGCCGAGAAGAAAGGTGCAGAGATCAAGCGTCGAGCTCGCGTCCAGTATCAGGGTGCGCATTGCCCGGAGTGCGTCGTGCCCCTCCTGATGAATCGCGAGTCGTTGATACGACGATGCACGCGGCAGACCCATGGCGGCCGCGAGATGCTGGAAGCGGGGCGCCGGTTCGTTCGACTGCCGGCCATGCAAAGGCAATTCCGGCGTGGCTCGCGTCGATGAGCCACGGGTAACTTTACGACTGCCGAAGAGCAGGTAAAGCGGCAGGGTCAGGTAGGGTATCAGTGCCAGTGACACCACCCAGGCAATGGCGGCTGAGGGGTGGCGGCGCTGCCGACGGGCATGCGAGGCGATGACGTAAACGCCCAGGCCACCTATCGCCACCAAGCCATGCAGGGTAAGCCAGCAGGTACCCAGGAATTCAAGGACTATGGAGCAACCCGCATCCTGCCGGCTTATTCGATCCTTGCGAAGTCGATGAAACCCCGCTCAACATCCGTTCTCTGGAGCTTGACGTGGACTTTTTCACCGACCTCCAGACCTTCATCGCCCGCTACCAGCTTGCCTTCAGCCGGCGGCGAGAAGATCCGGACCCAGACGCCGCTTGGGGTGCTGCCGGTCACTAGGCCTTCAAAGCGCTGGCCCACGTGCGATTCCAGCACCAGCGCAGCCTCGGACTTGCGCATCTGCCGCTCCACCTTCTGGGCGGCGTCCTCCTGCCGGGTGCAGTGCAGGGCCAGCTCCGCCAGTTCGGCGTCGGAGTAGGGCGAGGGCTTGCCGGCCAGCGCCGCCTTCAGCAGCCGCGAGGTGATCAGGTCGGGAAAGCGCCGGTTCGGGGCGGTGGAATGGGTGTAGTCACGCACCGACAGGCCAAAGTGTCCGATCGGCTCGGCACCGGGCGCCTCCACCACATACTCGCCCGAGCCCATGAGCTTGATGATGACCAGCGACAGGTCGGGAAAGCGCAAGGGGTCTGCCTTGTGGCGTTTGGCCAGAAAGGCCGCCAATGCCTGCGAGTCGGGATCGGCCGGCAGTGCCTCGCCGTATTCGTGCGCCACTGCCACGATCCGCAGCCAGCGCTCGGGTGAGCGGACCACGCGCCGCAGCGATGCGCCGCCATGCGAAGCCAGAAAGCGCGCGGTGCAGCCGTTGGTGGCAATCATCACTTCCTCGATCAGCTGGCGCGCCCGGTTGTGCGCCTGCTGCTGGATGCCGACCACCTTTTCACCCTCGAACACGGCGCGCGGCTGGAAGGATTCAAACTCCAGCGAGCCCTGTTCGTGGCGTTGCCCGCGCAACTGCTGGGCCAGAGCGTCCTGCGTGCGCAGTTGCGCCTCCAGGCCGGGCACGGCCGCTGCTGCGGCGGGCAGCGTGCTTTCGCCTTCGATCCAGGCGGCGACGGCGTCATAGGCCAGTTTGGCCTTGTTGCGCACCATGGCGCGGTAAACGGTGGAGGTCGCCAGCGCGCCCTCGGCGCTGAAGACCATCTCGCTCACCAGTGCCAGCCGGTCCTCGCCGGCGTTGAGCGACGTCAGGTCGGTGGACAGGCGCTCGGGCAGCATCGGGAAGATACGTGCCGAGGTGTAGACCGAGGTCGTGTTAAGGTGGGCGTGGTCGTCAATCGGCGTTTCCTTGCTGACCAGCGCATCCACATCGGCAATCGCCACCATCAGCTTGACGCTGCCATCGGCCCGCGCCTCGCAGACCGTCAGCTGGTCCAGATCCAGGGAGTCATCGTTGTCGATGGAGCACCAAAGCAGGCCGGTGAGATCCTGAATGCCTGCGCCGGACTCGCGGGCCGCGCCGGTGATCGATGCCAGTTGCTGATGGACACGGGGCGAAAATTCGGGCTCCAGCCCGCGCTCACTCATGACGCTGGTGGCAATGCGGAAGAGGTCGGAGCGATGGTGCTGATGATTGAAATTCATCAAATCACTATACCGCCGCAACCCGTGCGCCAAAGGCCTGGCCGAATGCCCGCCTGGTCAATTACCCGTCGGCTTTCGCCCTGCAGTCTGCACTGCTAAAACTGCGGTGAGCACTGGCTGCCGGGGATTTGGGCCAGGCCCAAAAAAGTTGCGGATTTCCCCTGATTACAAATATGACGCAGCGCGCTGCTTGCAATGGATGGCCGGTGATGGTTTAATTGCTGCACTGCAACATTTTTTTTGGCAGTAACCAAAGGAGCTACCATGAACTACGCCAACGACCAGCTTATCGCCACCCAAAAAACCAACGTCGAAGCCTTTGCCGGCTTGTCCGAAAAAGCTTTTGCCAGCTTCGAAAAGCTGGTTGAGCTGAACATGGCCGCTTCCAAGGCCCTGCTTGGTGAGTCGATCACCAACCTGCAGGCGCTGACCAGCGTCAAGGATGCCAACGAACTGCTGGCCCTGCAATCGGGCCTGGTCCAGCCGCTGTCTGAAAAGGCCGCTTCTTACAGCCGCCACCTTTTTGACATCCTGTCCGGCGCCAGTGCTGATTTCACCAAGGTTTTTGAATCCACGAGCGCCGAATCGCAAAAAACGGTGACGGCCCTGCTGGAAACCTCGTTGAAAAACGCTCCCGCTGGTTCCGAGGCTGCCGTGGCGGTCATCCAGTCGGCCATCACTGCCAGCAACAATGTGGTCGAATCTGCCCAAAAATCTGCCAAGCAGGCCCTGCAAGTGGTCGAGTCCAACATCAGTGCCGTGACTTCGGCCAGCCAGAAGGCTGAGTGAACACAAGCCAGTCAAAAGGCTTGAAATTTCACCTTCGGGGCTGATGATGCCCTGACAGTGGATGACGGCACCTTCGGGTGCCGTTTTTTTTGGCTGCACCCAGCATGGGCGCACTCCGGGAGCTGCTGTGGCAAGAAACTCCTACCCCAGTGAAGCCAGCTGATGACTTCATCAAGAATTACGTCGCTTTGACGCAACGCCGGTGTGACAGCGCAAAGGTTTTAAGACTAGGATTTAATCTTTGTTGAACTGGAAGTGAAAAGACATGCGCACCCCGGCCCTTCTTGAGAAAAAGCTATCGCCGCTTTCTGCCGGGATGGTTGATACGGTTGCTGTTGATCAGCCTTGCCAACTGCGCGCCAGCGGTCGCGCCTTTGCGCAAATCGCGCAGTTTCATCCCGAGTTGACTGCGTTTCGCCGCGACCTGCATGCGCATCCGGAACTGGGTTTTGAAGAGGTCTATACCTCCAGCCGGGTGTTTCATGCGCTCAAGCTGTGCGGCGTGGATGAAGTGCATGCCGGCATCGGAAAAACCGGCATTGTCGCCGTCATCAAGGGCCAGCAGCCGGGTGCGGCTTTTCATTCAGGCCCATCTGCGCAGCGGCCCATGGTCGGTCTGCGCGCCGACATGGATGCGCTGCCCCTGACCGAGCACAATGAGTTTGGCTGGAAATCGGTCAAGCCCGGACTGATGCACGGCTGTGGTCACGACGGTCACACCACCATGCTGGTGGGCGCAGCCCGCTACCTCGCCGAAACCCGGAATTTTGCGGGTGACGCCGTGCTGGTGTTTCAGCCGGCCGAAGAGGGCCGTGGCGGGGCCGATGCCATGATCAGGGACGGCTTGTTCGAGCGCTTTCCGGTGCAGGCGATTTACGCCATGCACAACTGGCCCGCCATGCAGCCCGGCACCATCGGCATCAATTCCGGTCCCATGATGGCGGCGGCCGACCGCATCACGATCGAGATCACCGGCCGGGGCGGTCACGGTGCCCACGCCTATCTCACGGTGGACCCGATCCTGGTGGCGGCTCACATCATCACGGCGGTGCAGAGCATCGTCTCGCGCAACATCAAAGCCATGGACAACGCGGTGGTCAGCCTGTGCGCGATGCAGGCAGGTGACCTCGGTGCGATGAGCGTGGTGCCCGGAAATGCCACGCTGGTCGGCACGGTTCGCACCTTCAAGCCTGAAGTGCAGGACTTTGTCGAGCAGCGTTTGAAACAGCTTTGCACTTCGGTGGCCGATGCTTTTGGTGCCACGGCCAGCGTGAACTATGAACGCATTTATCCGGCCACCATCAATTCACCGGCCGAATACACGCTGGCCACCCGCGTCGCCGAGCAACTCGTGGGTAGCGAAAACGTGGTGCGCAACCTGGAGCCGAGCATGGGGTCGGAAGATTTTTCTTTCATGCTCAAGGAAAAACCGGGTGCCTACCTGCGCCTTGGCCAGGGCGAGCAGCTTCCCGATGGCCGCGGCGGTGTGATGGGCGGCGTGGGCAGCCGCTTTTTGCACAACAGTTGTTATGACTTCAACGACAGCGTGTTGCCGCTGGGGGCAGCGCTGTTTGCCGGGATTGTCGAACGCTCGATGCCCTTGATCTGAAAAACAGAAAACTGCTATAAAAATAGTAGCTGCCTGCGTTGATGGGTAGTGCGAAAAAGGCATTATTTGTGCTTGTATGGTAACTACTAACCCCCCAAGCCCAGCTCAAACCGCAAAGTCAGGCTTGATGGGGTTGGCTTCAAAGACGCTGACCAGACAGTCAAACAAATTGACGTGCTGCTTGCGCATGGTCTGCAGATACGAGC
>JBDSZF010000189.1:0-6943 GCA_039925285.1 Polaromonas sp. | reverse complement strand
TGTGGCTGTCGCCGCACCAAAGGTGCTCAACAAATAGTCCGTGTACAACTCCAGTTCAGAATTTTTCATTCCTGTACCCCCTCAAATCTTGAGCCTATCAAATTCATTTGCGCTGCGTAAGGTCAGTTGATAATCAAAAAATATCATTTTGCTCACAAGATGAACTGAACCAGGCCCGGATCGCCCGCTCGCTCATTGACACCTTGGCCGTGACGCTGGAAAAGGTGCGTGCGAGCCGCCAATTTCCCAGAAAACATCCCATCGGTGGTGCCCAACGACCTCGAAAAGCTTATCGCTGATGCTTCACTTAATGGCATTGCCCGCATCACGCCCCGGTCACGCAGCGCGTTCCAGTGCGTGACGTCGCGGGCGCGGGCGACGATTTGCAGCTGCGGAAAGTGCTCTTTGACCAGATCCACGATCTTCAGGGACTGCTCCACGTCGTCCACCGACAGCACCAGAATTCTGGCCTTGGCCGCGCCTGCCGTGCGCAGCAGGTCCAGCCGGGTGGCGTCGCCGTAAAACACGCGATAGCCAAAGGCGCGCACGGTTTCAATCATCTCGGTGTCATGGTCGAGCACGGTGGCTGAAAGGCCTTGTGCCAGCAGCATGCGGCCAGACGATCTGGCCGTAGCGGCCAAAGCCGGCAATGAGGATGGGCGCTTGCTGCGGCTCGGAGAGTTCTTTCATCGACGGTTTTTTGCCCAGGGCATAACGCGGCAGCAACAGCGTGTCGATGGCCACCAGCAACAGCGGGCTGATGAGCATGGACAGCGCCACCGCGCCGCTCAGCAGCGATGCCGTCTGCAGCGAAAATACCTCCGCGCCGGCGGCCGCCTGGAACAGCAAATTCGCCGCCCTGCGCCAGCAGCAGCGCGAACACCGGCCGCTCCTGGTAGGGCGGTTACAAGGATTGATCTGCCTTAACGGGTGTTGCCGGGCAAAGCCGCGCCGCTAAAACCATTCTGCCGCCAGGCCTCAAACACGGTGACGGCCACGGTATTGGACAAATTCAGGCTGCGCTGGCCGGGCAGCATGGGCACCTTCAATCGCTGGGGCAGCCCGAAGGATGCCCGGACTTCTGCCGCCAGCCCTTTGGTTTCAGAGCCAAACACCAGCCAGTCGCCGGGCAAAAAGCGCGCATCGTACATATTGCCGGCGCCCTGCGTTGTCATGGCAAAAAGCCGTTCTTCCGGCGGCTGCTGGCTGGCCAGAAAAGCTTGCCAGCTGGCATGGCGCAGCACTTGGGCGTACTCGTGGTAATCAAGGCCGGCGCGCCGCATGTGCTTGTCGTCCATCGAAAAACCGAGCGGCTCGACCAGATGCAGGCGGCATCCGGTGTTGGCTGCCAGGCGAATCACATTGCCGGTCTTGGGGGGGATTTCAGGCTCGACAAGGACGATATTGAACATGGGCTGCAGAAGGAGGGGATGGCAGCGCTGCGCTAGGGTGGCGGAGGTGCTGCGACTACTGTGGATGAACGGGCGATTCTAGGCCGGCGCCGTGCGCGCCAGCACCACGGCGGTGATGTGCGCTGCCCCCGCATCCCGCAAGGCTTGCGCCGCTGCAAACAAGGATGCGCCGCTGGTCATCACGTCATCGACCAGCACCACGCGCCGGCCGTCCAGTCCGGCTACCCGCAGCGGATCGACCTGGAAAGCGCCCTTGACATTTTCCAGCCGGGCTTCCCGCTTGAGCTGGCTCTGCGGGCGCGTGTGCCTGACGCGCAGCAGCAGCCGGGTATCGGCTTGCGCCCGGTTTTGCGATTGGCGGGCCAGGGCGCTGGCCAGCTCCCAGGCCTGGTTGAAGCCGCGTGTTTGCAGCCGTTCGGCCGACAGCGGCAAGGGAACGATCCAGTCCTTCGCAGTCAGTTCGCCCAGGGCCTGCGCCACGCCAGGCGCCCCGAGCAGCAGGCCGGCAAAAAATCCGGCCCAGCCGTGCTGCTCGCCAAACTTGTAGCGGGTAATCAGGGCCGACCAGGGATAGGCATACGGCACGGCGGCCAGCGTGCCGTCGAGTGGCGGGTGCCGGCGCATGCAGTCGGCGCAATGTTGAGGGCTGGTACGCAGGCCCATGGACAGATCCGCCGGCAAGGGCAGGGCGCAGGTGGTGCAGCGCGGGTGACCGGATGCAAAACGCGCCAGGCAGGGCTGGCACACCTGCTCTGCTGGCCAGCTGCGGCAGACGGCGCACTGGCTGGCAAAGCCCGGCAGGCGGGGCAGTAATTGACGAAGGGACAGCGGACGTTGAAACACCGTGTCAATATACTCGCCTGCACCTTGTGCAACTATTACCCTTCATGACCACCACCTCGCGTCCGCCCACGCTCGATCCGCAAGCCGTCAGTCGCTGGCAGCGCACTGCGCCCCTGGTTTCACCCTGGCTGCATGAAGAAGTGGCCAGCCGCATGCAGGACCGGCTGCAGTGGATCAAGCTCAAGCCGCAGGCCTGGGCGCATTGGGGTGCCTTGCGCGGTGGCATGCAGGCGCATGCCCAGTTGACGAAAACTTACCCTGATTCAACATGTTTTGTAGCTGAAGTGCAGGCAGATAGGGTGCAAGTAGCTACTAAAAACATAGTAAAACCGTGGTGGAGCCCAAGCCAGTGGCGGGCCGCGCCTGTGCGTTTCGAGATGCCGCCGCCTTCCAGTGTCGATATGCTGTGGGCCAACATGGCGCTGCATGAGTCAGCCGATCCGCAAGCCCTGCTGGCCCAGTGGCATCAGGCCTTGAAGGTCGATGGATTCCTGATGTTTTCATGTCTGGGGCCTGATACCGCAAGGGAATTGCGTACGCTTTATGCGCGCCTGGGCTGGCCGCCGGCAGGCCATGAGCTGACCGATATGCACGACTGGGGCGACATGCTGGTTCAGACCGGTTTTGCCGAGCCGGTGATGGACATGGAGCGCATCACCCTGACTTACGAGACGCCCGCGCGCCTGTTGCAGGAACTCTCCGAACTGGGCCGCAATTTTCATCCGGCGCGCTTTCCTGGCTTGCGTGGAAGGGCGTGGAAGGCGCGGCTGGAGCAAGCGCTGGCCGCACAGCTGACAGGCGCTGACGGCCGTCTGTCGCTGACGTTCGAAGTCATTTACGGTCACGCCCTCAAAGCGCAGCCCAAGCTCAAGGTGAGCCCGCTCAGCGCCGTGTCGGTGGAAGACATGCGCCGCATGCTGCAGGGCAGTGCGGGCAGATCTCACTGAGTCTTTCCCGCAACGCCTGCGAACTGTCTGAAGCCTGGTCTGAAAAGGGCGTGCGCTGGTTTTCCCGCGGGAGGGTTGCGTTGCGTACTCTTTGAATTTATAGTCATTCGGCAAATCAAGGTCTGCTTTTGTTTTTCGCAGGCTTGCTGTTTTGGCCACGCTGCATGCCGTTTTTGAAGGTCGTCACGTGTTGCAACCACTCCCGGCATTTCGTTTTGCCACCTTAGCTGCACAGGATGCCAATCCCCAGGGCGAAGTCGTGCTCTGGCTGCTCAAGCGCCACGGTTCACTCACGCCAGCGCAATTGGGATGGTTTTACCTGTCCTTGTGCGTGGCTTCTCTGGGAATTGCCGCATTTTTCTGGTCACAAAGCGCTTCCGTGGTCATGACTTTTGCCATGCTGGCCATTGGAGCGGCCTTTGTGCTGTATTCGCGTCACGCCGGAGACGCTGAAAAAATCGTGCTGAAAGGCGGGCAGCTGGTGATTGAACTGGAAACCGCAGGCCGGACTGAACGGGCAGAGTTCAACCGGCAATGGGTCCGTGTCGAACCCAAGGATGGCGACGGCTCGCTGATTGAAGTCTCCGGTCAGGGCCGGTCAGTGCGTGTGGGCCGGCATATGCGACCCGAATTGCGGCCGCTGCTGGCGCGCGAAATCCGCCTTGCATTGCGGGCATGCTGAAGCAAAAACGACATATCACTGCATCATTTTCGATGGTGGAGGTTTGATCTGTAGCAAACTTTATAATGACCGGTTAATTCGATCGGTAATTGAAGCAGAAAAAAGTGATCACGATGAACCTGAGCAACACCATGAGCAAAATGACACGGCTTGGCTTCCAGCATGCAGGCGCACTTGGGGTCTCTGCAGCAGCCTGGGTTGGCACTGCCGCTTATGCAGTCAATGATCTGCCTGGCGGCCCGGCGGTCAACCAGCTCAACCTGCATCCTGCTGCCACCCGCATTGCCGGTGAGTTGCAATGGCTGCACTGGTTCATGATGGCGATTTGCCTCGTGATTTTTGTGGCCGTCTTTGCGGTGATGTTTTATTCCATCCTGAAGCACCGCAAGTCGCTAGGCCACAAGGCCGCCAATTTTCATGAATCCACCGCCGTTGAGATTGCCTGGACGATTGTTCCTTTCCTCATCGTGATTGGCATGGCCCTGCCGGCTACCAAGGTGCTGGTTGCGCAGAAAGATACCACCAGCGCCGATCTCACCATCAAGGCCACCGGCATCCAGTGGAAATGGGGTTACGACTACATCAATGGTGAGGGTGAAGGCATCGGTTTCGTCTCGACGCTCGACAATGACCAGCGCATCATGTCCAACAACGGCGGCCCCAAGGCTGGCGAAACGGCGCCTGACAATTACCTGCTCAAGGTTGACAAGCCGCTGGTGGTTCCTGTCAACAAGAAAATCCGCATCATCACCACGGCCAACGACGTGATCCACTCTTTCGCGGTGCCGGCCTTCGGCATCAAGCAGGATGCGATTCCCGGCTTTGTGCGCGACACCTGGTTCCGCGCTGAAAAAGTCGGTGATTTCTACGGCCAGTGCATGGAGCTTTGCGGCAAGGAGCATGCCTACATGCCCATCCATGTCAAGGTGGTTTCTGCCCAGGATTACACCGCATGGGTTGCCGAGCGGACCAAGGAAGCCGCCGCCAGGGCCGATGATCCATCCAAGGTCTGGACGCTGGTGGACCTGAAGGCACGCGGCGAGAAAGTCTATGCCGCCAACTGTGCCGCCTGCCACCAGGCCAATGGCAAGGGCGCAGGCCCGATCAAGCCGCTTGACGGCTCGGCCATCGTGCTGGATAAAGACCACAACAAGCAAATTCAGACCGTGCTCCATGGCGCGGCCGGTGGTGCCATGCCGTCCTGGAAAGCATTGAGCGATACCGATGTCGCTGCTGTCATCAGCTATACCAAAAACAACTGGTCCAACCAGACCGGCCAGGTTGTTCAGCCTGCCGAGATTCTGGCTGCACGCAAGTAAGCTGAACCGATACCGCAAAATTACCAGCCGCCGACCTGACGCGTCGGCAGCCCCAAAGATAAAGCTACAGGCAAAAGCCACCAAAGGAAGCCAAGATGAGTGCAGTTCTAGATCATCACGATCACGCGCATGATGCCCACGATCACCATGCCCCGACGGGCTGGCGCCGCTGGGTGTTCGCCACCAACCACAAGGACATTGGCACGCTGTACCTGCTGTTCAGCTTTACGATGTTGATGGTTGGCGGCGTGTTGGCGCTGTTGATTCGCGCCGAACTGTTCCAGCCCGGTCTGCAGCTCGTCAATCCTGAGCTGTTCAACCAGCTCACCACCATGCACGGCCTGATCATGGTGTTCGGCGCCATCATGCCGGCGTTTGTGGGTTTTGCGAACTGGATGATTCCGCTGCAGATCGGCGCTTCGGACATGGCGTTTGCGCGCATGAACAACTTCAGCTTCTGGCTGATGATTCCGGCTGCACTGATGCTCGTCAGTTCATTCCTGTTGCCAGGCGGTGCCATGGCGGGCGGCTGGACGATGTATGCCCCGCTGTCGCTGCAGATGGGACCGGCGATGGATGCCGGCATTTTTGCCATGCATATTCTGGGCGCTTCCTCCATCATGGGCTCGATCAACATCATCGTGACCATTCTGAACATGCGCGCGCCCGGCATGACGCTCATGAAAATGCCGATGTTCTGCTGGACCTGGCTCATCACCGCCTACCTGCTGATCGCCGTGATGCCGGTGCTGGCCGGCGCCATCACCATGACGCTGACCGACCGCCACTTCGGCACCACCTTCTTTAACCCCGCAGGTGGCGGCGACCCGGTGATGTTCCAGCACATCTTCTGGTTCTTCGGTCACCCCGAGGTCTACATCATGATTTTGCCGGCCTTCGGCATCGTCAGCCACATCATTCCGGCTTTCTCGCGCAAGCGCCTGTTTGGCTATGCCTCGATGGTTTACGCCACCGGCTCCATCGCCATCCTGAGCTTCGTGGTCTGGGCGCACCACATGTTCACCACCGGCATGCCGGTCACCGGCCAGCTGTTCTTCATGTACTCGACCATGCTGATTGCAGTGCCTACCGGCGTGAAGGTGTTCAACTGGATTGCCACGATGTGGAAGGGTTCGATGACGTTTGAGACGCCGATGCTTTTTGCGGTCGGTTTCATCTTCGTGTTCACCATCGGCGGCCTGACCGGTGTGATCCTGGCAGTGGCGCCGATTGACATCCAGTTGCAGGACACCTATTACGTGGTGGCCCACTTCCACTATGTGCTGGTGGCTGGTTCGCTCTATGCCATGTTCGCAGGTTACTACTACTGGAGCCCGAAATGGACCGGCGTGATGTACAGCGAACGGCGCGGCCAGATCCACTTCTGGTGGTCGCTGATTTCGTTCAATGTGACTTTCTTCCCGATGCACTTCCTGGGCCTGGCCGGCATGCCGCGCCGCTATGCCGACTACCCGATGCAGTTCGCCGACTTCAACGCGATTGCCAGCGTAGGCGCTTTCTTCTTCGGTTTTGCACAGGTGTATTTCTTCTTTTTCGTCGTGTTGCCCGCCATGCGCGGCAAGGGCGTGCCTGCCAAGCAGAACCCCTGGATGGATGAGGGCGGCAAAGGCGCCGAGGGCCTGGAATGGGAAGTTCCATCGCCGGCACCGTTTCATACCTTTGAAAACCCGCCCAAGCTGGATGCCACGGCAACCCGCGTGATTGCTTGAGCCCGGTGTC